>JAOTTW010000093.1 GCA_029864235.1 Candidatus Nitrosopumilus sp. | reverse complement strand
TAATCAGAGACCAATTCTAACATCTAGGATTTTGCAGCCATTTCCTTTTTCTAATACAAGGACAGGATTCATATCAAGTTCCTTAATTTCCTTAAAGTCGGCTACAAGTTGAGATAGTCTTTGAATACATTCAGATAGTTTTGCAATATCAGATGGTTTTTCTCCTCTAACGCCTTGAAGAAGTTTTTGTGTCTTAATTGACGCAATCATGTCATCTGCTTCAATATCAGTTACAGGTGCAAGTTTGAATGTGACATCTTTGAGAACCTCAACGTAGATTCCACCCATTCCAAGCATAATTACTGGACCAAATCCAAGTTCTAATTTTGAGCCAATAATCAATTCCTTACCTCCTTTTATCATTTCAACAATCAATACTCCCTTAATTTCGGCATTTTTATTGTATTTTTTGGCATTCTTAATTATTGTCTTAAATGCGTTACGGATTTCATTGTCATTTGTTAGATTTACTTTAACACCACCTGCATCAGACTTGTGAATAATTTGAGGAGACGCAATTTTCATTACAACTGGATAACCTATCTTCTTTGCAATCTTGATTGCCTCATCTTCTGTTTTAGCTAGTGCACTTTTTGGTAATGGCAACCCATATGCTTTAAGAACTTCCTGTCCCTCTTCCTCAAGAAGATTTGGTCGTTTCTCTTTTTTGACCTTGTCAAAAATTTTCTTTGCTTTAGTTTTGTTTACTTTAAATTTTGTAATTTTTCCTTCAGGTGATTTGATCCAGTTTGAAAACTTTAACATTGCTGCAAGAGTTCTGATAGCGCCTTCTGCATAGGTATAATACGGTACATCTCCATCAGCTAAAATTTCTCTATTTGTAATTCCCTCATCTAATCCCATCAAGCTTGCAAGCATTGTTTTTTTGTATTTCTTTGACATTTCAACAATTACTTCAGCAAGCTTGTCATAGTTTAGAGTACCGGAAGGAGTACACATTGAGATTACGGCACCAACTTTGGGATGCTTTAGTACACGATCTAATACATTTCTAAATCGATTGAAGTCAGCATCACCTACAATGTCAACTGGATTTCGGGAGCTTCCCCACGGAGGAATTACCTCATCAATCTTTGACCTTATGCTATCGATATTTGCCATCTTGATTTTCATTTTAGAACATGCATCAGTTGAAATAATTGCAGGACCTCCTGCATTTGACACGATTACAAGATCACCTTTTGATGGAAGTGGTTGTTTTGAAAAGGCTGTAGCATAATCAAAGAGTTCTTCCATGGTATCAACTCTAATTGCACCTGATTGTTTTAGCAAGGCATCATAGATCTCATCGGAGCCCATCAAGGCTCCGGTATGAGACATTGCAGCCTTTGCACCTTCTGGACTACGTCCAGATTTGAGAACAAGAACTGGTTTGTGGAGTTTTTTAGTAATATTTTTACAAACTTTGAGAAATTCTTGGCCATCTCCCATATCTTCAAGATACATGACGATTACTTCGGTCTGCTTGTGAGCTGCTAACATCTTTAGAACGTCAACTTCGCTCATTGCGGCTTTATTTCCTAAACTGATAACAGCTGAGAATCCGATTCCCTGAGCGCTTGCATCCTCAACTAGTGCTGCACAAATTGCACCGCTTTGAGAGACTAATGCAATTTTTCCGGACTTTGGTGTAACTTTAAGGAAAGTAGAATTCATCATTGTCTTTGGATCAAGATTCATGATACCAAGACAGTTTGGACCAATGATTTGAATTTTGTATTTTTTAGCAATATCTTTAATCTGCTGTTCACGTTTTGCACCCTCTTCATCTACTTCTTTGAAACCAGCAGTGATAATTATTACTCCTTTAACTTTTTTCTTTCCACATTCTTCTAAGACATCTGCAACAAGTGTATTTTTGATAACAATTACTGCAAGGTCTATTTGCTTTGGAACATCTAAAACACTCTTGTATGCTTTTTTGTAAAATACGGTATCCCTAGTTGGGCTAATCGGAAAAATTGTTCCCTTGAATCCATTCATAATATTTGATGTAATAGTTGCTCCAACACTTCCTCTTTTGTCAGATGCGCCAATAACTGCAATTGATTTTGGAGATAAAAAGACAGATTCTGCCATCTATGTTTGGATTAATAATTTTACATAATAAAGTTATTCATGTATGTTTTTGATCTATATTTTAGCTTCCTAGCATTTTTCCAGCTAGATTTTCTTTTCTAGGAATCCAATATATGCTAAGGTTTGAAAAGTTTCCCATCAATTTCCAGGCCTCACGAGCTAATTCGCGTAACTTTTCATTATTTATTGCAAATTCATGATTTAATTGAGATACTGTATTTTTTGAATCGCTAAAAATTTTTATCTCAGCATCTAAGTTTTCAAATTTTTTTAATGTAGAAATTATTGCTAGATATTCAGCTTGATTGTTTGTAATGCCAGATTTTTTTTCATAAAATGATTCACCTGTCTCCTTGACAAAGAATCCATATCCACTGTCTGGGCCTCCAGAACCATCAACATAAACACTAATTTTCATTTTTGTATAACCTCGTCATTTTTACACTTAGATTTACTACAATCATATAGATTATAGTTGATATGACTTGTGACACAATAGATGCAAGATAAGCGTCATAATCAGTTGTAAGTAAATAATATTGTAGTGTCCATCTAATAATTGTGTAAATAACCTCAGCAATTCCAAGAGAGGTAAGAATTTTTATCAGGTCATGTTGTAGTCTTTTTTTATCAATTTGACCAGACTTGAGTAGATATTTTTTTCTATTATCAGTATAGTATAATGCTCCGAATGTCGAAAAGTAAACAACATAATCTACAATTAATGTGTATGTAGTATTAAGATAGTCAGCTTGTTCTGATAGTATATGGGCTATCACTGCAGATATTGTAATTGACGCAGTAAATGCAATCAAAATATTTTTGTTTAATTTGAAATACTCGCGATATTTTTGGTACAATGAAAATAATAATTTTTTTGTTACAATTAAACTAAGATTAGTCTATTGTGATCTTTAAGAATATTAAAAGACCTACAAATTCTGCAATTCCAACTCCTAGCAGGTATGGAAAAATTTCATGTGAAAATAATTGATCCATTGAAAAGTAGGCTAATGCACTAATAATATTGTGTAGAAATAACATTCCAGATACAATAATCATTCCAAGGGGTAATTGTGCTCTTGTCTTTACATACATTTTTCCAAAGGTACATATCAAAATTCCTAGAACTGTCATATTACAAATAGATACTATAGATAAGACTAGAGATGTAGATTCCATTTAGAGATGAACTTACTTTGAGTGTTTATTTACTTTTGTCCAATTTGTTTTCAATTTCTTTGTATGTCTCCATATTAACTTCTAAAAATGTAGAAATAAAATATGTAATTCCATATTTTTCTCCAACTGGAATAATGAGATTGTTTTTCTCAAGAACTCTGATATGATGCTGGATTGCTTTGTAATCTAAGCCTAATTCCTTTGCTAGTTGATTTGTGTTTAGGGGTTTTTCTATTAATTTTGAGATTATTTTTAGTCGATTAATTCCTCCTCTAGAGCCGGCAAAGATAAACCACAAGAGTCTCTTTATGTCTGGGTCATTTGCCATTAGTCATGAGATTTTCGTGTATCTATACTAAAAGGTATTTTGGGATTTTTCATGATTACTAGAAAGTATAAAAAACATATCAAACTATTTTCTTTAGGATAAAAATGATGTTAAACTATGATGCTCCGTTATACAGACCACCATCTGAAGCCAGATCATTAATTTTTCAAGTAACTTTAGGATGTTCATTTAATGAATGCTCTTTTTGTGATATGTATAGATCAAAAGAATACTCAGAAAGACCATGGAATGAGATTAAACTAGAAATTGATTTAATGGCAAAACATCTACCAGATACAAGAAGAATATTTTTAGCTGATGGTGATGCATTGAATCTTGATGCTAAATATATGGTTAAAATTTTGAAATATCTCAAAGAAAAATTTCTAAATCTTGAGAGAATCTCTTGCTATGCAATGCCAATGAATATTCTGAAGAAAACTTCTGATGAATTAAAAATGATGCACGATGCAGGTTTGGATATGTTATATTTAGGAATCGAGAGTGGCTCAGATATAATTCTAAAAAAAGTTACAAAGGGTGCAATTGCAAAAACAATAATCAAGTCAATAAATAAGGCAAAAGATGCAGGATATATTATGTCGTGTATGATAATTTTGGGACTTGGTGGTAGAACATATTCCAAAGAACATATCAAAGGAACTGCAGAAGTGATCAGTGCATGTTCCCCAAATTATTTAGGAGCATTAACACTATATTTAGAAAATGGTATAAAACAGGAATTTCTTGATAAGTTTGGAGAGCCATTCATCAGAATTAATGATGATGAATCATTAGAAGAACTCCATGATTTAATTAACCAAATAGAGACTAAAGAACAAATTGTTTTTAGAGCAAATCATGGTTCCAATGCATACACAATCAAAGGTACATTTCCACAAGATAAACAAGAGATGTTAGATAAAATAGAATGGATGAAACAACATCCGGAAATTATTCGTCCTCAAGGATTACGAGGATTCTAAACTAGATTTTCTTGATTTAGATATACAACTTTGAATATTTTAA
>JAOTTW010000092.1 GCA_029864235.1 Candidatus Nitrosopumilus sp. | reverse complement strand
TTCATTTTATCGAAAATTGATCATAGTCTGGTCAAAAATATTCTAACTTGAGATTCTTCAACCAAAATTATACAAAAAAATTTAGATTCTGAGAATATCTTTAGTTAATGATATTTGGATCTTAAGACCAAAAACCACCGGCAGTATCTTGGTGACAGATCCAATGATTACTAACTATAATCTTGCAAGAATAGTATTTAGATCCTTCTGATAAATTATACGTTTTTCTTTTAAGTAAACTTGTGATTTATAATTTGGAATTCTGCGGGTAGGAGTCATCTAACCGTTAACCGACCATAACCGTCCAAGGGATGGGCACACTTTAGCCCTTCCTTTCAAATTATCTTGTGTAAATGATTATGATATTAATACAAATCAACTGATGATTTGTATGAACAAATCATTCGTTTTCTTTTTATTCAAATTTTGTAAATCTATTACAATGTCTAATCACAATAACCAAAACAAATCAATTTCATGGGAAGAAATACAAGGACTATCCTGGATTTTTTACGAGGACTAACTACATTGGGGATTTTCAAACCCCTAATTTTACTCCCCTACAAAATGTCAGAAGAATTTAAAGTTGTCATATGATGGCTAGTTGAACGATGAAATATCTTGTCTTGCTCTCCTAATTCGTATAATAATTCTGTACCACTTGGCAAGAATGAGACTAGTCTTTCAATTCCCATGAACTTATCTCTATTTTTTCATCTTTAAACATGATACTTTGACAGTGTGTCAATTTGACTGATTAGGCAACTTAATACGCTCATCTAGGAATCTTTTTGCATTGTTTGCCAATTCACAGGAAATTAGAAAATCAATTCTTGCAAAATGGTATGAAAACTTGACAAAATATGGGAATTTTACATCTTCTAACTTTGTTAGTGGCTCAAGCCCTACGTCTGTTTTTGTTGGTTCATATAGTTATCCTAAAGTCTTTGTTGGTCCTATGGTTCCTCCAGTCCATGGTGATACTGAATTGTTAGACAATCCTGAAAAATGGAGTGGAAGATCATTAGAGGAGATTGTAAATTTTCGACTCAATCTTGTTAGAGGAATCCAAAAGGTTTCAGTTGATCAAACAGAAGGCAGATACATTGAAAATCTACAAGAATTGACAATGTCTACCAAACCCACTGACTCTGATTTAGAATTTTGTAAACCTACAAATTCAACCATCTCCCTTGACGGGGAGAATGCTCCTTTTGGTCCTATTGGAGAAATAAAATCAGCAAAATTTTCAAATTCGTCTACAGAAAAATCTATTGAAAAAACCTTTTATGACAAAGATCTCAAAGCACAAGATGCAGTTCTGAGTTTGTATAATTCTGGAATTCAAATCTCAAAAATCCAAAAATGTTTTAGTATCGGAATGCTTGGACAAAAAAGGAAACTTGTTCCAACAAAATGGAGCATCACTGCAACTGATGATATAATTTCTAAAGCCCTTGTCAAAGAAATACTGGATTGTTCTCTTGTTGACTCATACCGAATCTTTTCTTATGAACATCTTGGAAATTTATTTTCAGTAATACTTTTCCCTCATAGGTGGATTTATGAAATGATCGAAGCCTGGTATTCAAATGGAATACTAGGATTTGGATCTGATCTTGAAGATGCAAGGGGAATTGGTCATCCTCCTGCAATAGCTGGCGCCTATTTTGCTGCCAAACTAGCTGTTACAGAATATCTTGCTAAAAACAAAATTCAGTCTGGAGTGTTGATTTTACGAGAAATCAGACCTGAATATGCAATACCTGTTGGTGTTTGGCAAGTTCGTGAGGGAATTCGTTCTGCAATGAATCAAAAATATATAACTGCTGAAAATTTTGATAATGCATTAGATATTGCAACAAAGAAAATGAGTATTAGTAAAAATGAATGGATCTCAAAAGGAAATATTGTAAAACTAATGAAACAAAAGACAATTGCTGATTTCTTTTAGGTATGACAGACTTTCAAATCCAAGTTCACATTTCATATAATTAAGCGTAAATTTTACAAACAAAAACTCACTCAACTTCAAAAATGTGCAAAACTTACTCTGAAATCAAACAAACATACCTTTTCTTGATTTTGACACATCCTTACTATCTGATCAATTTATGATCATTGATATCTGAAATATTTTATTTGATAAATGGTCAGATATTGAGCTATTTATTGGACATTTTTGGGGTAAATGATGATGCAAAATTGGAATTTAATTGCTGGAATTGGAATTATCTCCAGTCCTGTCCTTTTTGCTCTAATTGCATTTCCTGATACCTTTAGCTTAAGTTGGAATCAAGGTAGAGGCGGTTTTCTTTTTGCACTGGTATTTGTTGTCGCAGAGTTAGTTGGTTTAAAAATTATGATTTCTAAAAAGCAATTATTTTATACAATCCCATTTGCCGCTGTTATAATTTTCTACTTGGCAAGTTTAGAGTTTGGTTTGAGGGATTACATTTTAGAGTCTGCTCAATACTATGATGTTCAACTAATCTATTCTTGGACATGGATGTGGGATTTTATTGTGATGGCTTTGTTTGTAATAGCGGCACTGAGTATCTACTTTGGATTCAGGTGGATTCGTATAGCACCTGCTGGTCCGATATTTTTGGCAGGTAGTGCAATAATCTTGTCATTGGATGCATTTTTCCCATATGATTCACTTGGTCCTTTACAATATGTGGTTCCTTATCTTGTTCAAACCAATGTCTGGTTGGTGACCGTCTTTGATCTTGGTGTGGCAACTGCCCGTGACAACATAATGTTTCTGAGGGGTGACTATGGTCCAATGGTACTGCAAGTGTTTTGGCCATCTGCAGGGGTGCACAGTATTATCATCTATTCTTTGGTGATGGGAGCATTTTTGTTGAAAATGAATATTCCAAGACATAGAAAATCTATTTACTTTACCTTGGGAATTTGTGGAACGATAATTGTTAATGTAATCAGAATTTTTTCATTATCTTGGTATGCCCTCAAAGTTACAACAAATGCTGCACAATGGGAGGAATTTCACTCTGTTGCAGGCGAAATTCTCTTTTTGCCTTGGCTCTTCATATTTTTGTTAATAGTCATCCTAATTGAATCTAGGCGGATGAAAAAATCAGAAGAAAAGTCTATTTCTAAAAATAACTCGTAATGCTACTTTGACCTTTTACTTCTGAAAGCTCTGAAACCTTGACTCCCAATCTTCTGATGGTGTATTGCTGATTAACTAATGCCTCTCTCAATAATTGCTCGGCATTTTTCTGTAATTCTTCCAAATTATCTGTTGGATTTCTCAGCATTCTTGATTTTGTCTTGTTGGATAAATCTGATTGTATGAACTGAATTCCAACAGTTTTGAACACCTTGTTATTTTTTAGAATTACTCTATGCAGTTCCCTGCACAGTTCAGCAAGGTTTGTAGATAAAAAATCAAAATCCTTTGAATCTTTCTTTAGTGTCACAATTTTGCTAAATTGAATTGTAGGCTCTCGTTCTTTTACTGGTTCATTATCTATTCCTCTTACTGAATTGAAAATGTATGTCCCGCTTTTTCTTCCAAACTCTTTGTTTAAAGTAAAAACATCAAGTTTCTTTAAATCTCTAATTTTTTCAAGGCCCATCTCGATGAATCGTTCTTCTGTTTTTTTACCAATACCAGGAATAACTCTTATCTTTAATGGTTCTAAAAATTCTACTACTTTTTCAGGTGGAACCACCGTTAGTCCATCTGGCTTTCTGAAATCTGAGGCTATTTTTGAAATTAATTTATTTGGGGAAACACCAACAGAACAACTTATTTTCACTTTTTCTCTTATGGTGTTTTTGATTTGCTGTGCTAGATGACTTGCTTTCTCAAAACTTCCTTCTGCTCTTTTTGTTACATCTAGATATGCCTCATCTTTTCCTACATATTCAAAAACATCTGCATTATCTTTCATAATATGCATAGCTCTTTCAGAAATTTCTATATAGTAATCAAAATCTGCTGGTAAAAACACCGCATCATTTCTTTCTTCTAGTCTTTTTTTAGCAAATACAATTGGAATGCCTGATTTTACTCCAAATTTTCTAGCAGTATAATTTGCAGTTGCAATGGCACCGCTATCTTTACCCCTATCTGAAAAAATACAAACACACACTGGTTTTGATTTTAATTCAGGCTTTCGTATTTCTTCACACTGAGCATAAAAATAATCAAAATCAATGTGGAAAACTATTCTATTTTCCAATAATATGGATGATTACTTTGATTATTACTATTTTTTGCAATTAATCTAAATAGAGAATAAATCGATATTGACTATGGACTATCCTATCTCAATTGGAGATGATGGTGTAAACATTAAACCTGAAAAAATGCAAAAAGAAAAACTATATCATTGTATTTTTAAAAATAAAATCCTCCTTGTTTTCAAAGATTCTCAAGATATGCTAAATTGTTACGAAATCGAAGAGGAAACTTTGGTAAATAGGGTTAAAAATTCTAAAAGTGATGATGAAGTAGAAATAATTTTTGAGGATTATGTCAAAACAGTTCTTAAAAATTAAATAAAAGTGTAAGAAGCTTTTGAAATAAGGAATAAAAAATTGAGTGCCCAAAAAAAATCTAAAGATGCTGAAGATATTTTATCAGAATTTCAAGACTCTGTAAAATCTGATGTCCCTCCTGAACCAGAACCAC
>JAOTTW010000091.1 GCA_029864235.1 Candidatus Nitrosopumilus sp. | reverse complement strand
ACATTGTAACAACTAGTGTTAGAGCCGTTATTGATGGTCTCAACAGAATAATGCTCAAAAAAATGCTAAAAGAGAGACAACTAAGCTAAATCCTAAAATTCCCTTACTTTGAAAATTAATCATGTACAAAATTTCTTTAATTACAGGTGATGGCATAGGTCCTGAATTATCTGAATCTGCTGAATCTGTTCTCAACACAATTCATGATAAATATGACCTGAAATTTGAAATCATAAAATTACTGGCAGGTGACAGCGCTCTAAAAAAAACTGGTGCTGCACTACCTATGAATACTATAGATACCATCAAGAAATCCGATGCATGTCTAAAAGCTCCTGTTGGGGAAAGTGCAGCTGATGTAATTGTTGTTTTAAGACGAATGCTTGATCTCTATGCTAATGTCAGACCTGCAAAATCCTATCCTCACATGCCTGCATTAAGAGATGACATTGATATGGTAATTGTAAGGGAAAACACTGAAGATCTCTATACTGGAAAAGAATTCACTGTAGGAAATGCTGCTGTTGCATTGAGAATAATTACAGAATATGCTTCAAAAAGAATTGCAAAATATGCTTTTGAGTCTGCAAAACAACGAAATTCAAAGAAAAAAGTTACATGCGTCCATAAATCAAATGTGATGCGAATTACTGATGGTTTATTTGCAAAAGCTTGCACTGAAGTATCAAAAAGTTACCCGGATATTTTATTTGAACAAATGTATGTTGATGCATGCGCAATGAATTTAATTCGTCAGCCAGAACAGTTTGATGTAATTGTAACTACAAACTTATTTGGCGATATTTTATCTGATGAATCGTCCCAGGTAGTTGGAGGTTTAGGTATGGCACCAGCTGCAAACATTGGAGATAATTTTGCACTGTTTGAGCCCGTTCATGGAGCTGCATTTGATATTGCTGGAAAAAACATTGCAAATCCATCCTCATTTCTACTATCTATCAAGATGATGCTTGATTGGTTAGGGGTAAAACATAGTGATACAAAATGCTTTGAGGTAGGACAAAAACTTGAAACCACAATATTTGATTTAGTAAAAACTGGTGTAAAAACTAAAGATATAGGTGGTGATAAAAACACTACCGACTTTACTCATGAAATCATCAAAAATCTCTAAGATGAAAATATCTTTTCATGTATGAACTTTTAATATATTTTATCGTATTTTGGATTTAATGAAAATAATTATAATGTATTTAAAAATACATTGGATGGATTAGTTTTGAGTTGAACTTAAGGACTGTAATTCACTTGCAAATCTATTTTAAAATAATTTACACTCGTAAAAATTACTAATAGACACAAACTAAATCATTTTTATGTGGTTTTTTTTAAATAATTATCTATATGTCTTCTAATAGAAAACCAAAAAAAGTTTCAAACTATAATTCAATTTTAATTGTAGGTGGAATTATTGCAGCTGGTGCCATTTTACTATTTGTATACTTGATGTGGTATGTATCTCCTGACCAAATAGATGAAAGAGTAAAGGTAATTGCAAATACAAATGACGGTTGCATCGTTGAGACATTTGATGGTTATGCGATTAACATAGGATCATGTGATGCACAACCAGACCAATACATAGTTGCACCTATAGATCAGAAACTTAAGGAACGTGCAGCATTAATGAATCCAACTAGATAATGTCTTTTTATTATATCAACTAAACTAAGAAAACCTTACTTTCTTTTTTTCACATCTGAAGCAGGGGGATTTAGAGACCAAAAAAACAATGCAAGACAAACTGGAATCATTATCAATACTGCTGCAACTAATGTGATTGTGTAAAACATTGGATCTAATCCTGGAATAAATGGACCTGGATATACTACATAAAACCACAAAAAAGATACAAAAACAAGTACCAGTTTATTCTTTTTTACGAGTTTTCTCCAGCCCAATTTGCGTTTTTTAATATAGCAATCCTTGCATCTTGTTTTGTCATCTGTCATACACGAGGTGCAGCAGCTTTTGTCACAAAAATAACAAATTCTATCTCCAAACACCGATCCGCAAAAATCACATTTGTACACTAGTATGAATCCAAGCCTTTAGATTTATCTCTTTTTTATTTCCTAATTTTTATAAATTGGTTTTTTCTTTTTAAGATAATTGGCAGTTTGTTGTATTTGTAAAATCAATGAGGGGATGCTAAAAATTAAAGATGGTAATCCTGCATACAAAGGAAAACCCATTTGCAAGGAGTGTCAAGGTTATCGAAAACTATTACAGGAAACAAAGTAGGCTAATCTGATTTTGTTTTGTTTTTATTTACCCATTCTTCATATATTTTTATCAATTCGTCAACATCTTGAGTTTTTTGAGAATATGTGATAATTACTCCAAATACTCCTTTTTCGTCATGTCCTCGTGCAAAATATCCCCAAAATGAATCTGGTAGTCTCTCAAAATTTTTTGAATCATGCGATACTCCAATCAGATTGTTTCCTATTACCTCAATTACTTTTTTTGCATCATTTTGTTCTATCATTAAAGAGTGTAATTTCTTTTAGAATAAAAATCTGGATAAATTATTTATGGCTTTAGTCTTTCTGGATCTCTTGGATACAATACCACTTCTCTGACATTATCAATTCCAATCAATGTTGTCATTAGTCTGTCAAGTCCCATCCCCCAACCAGAATGAGGTGGCATCCCCCAATCAAATGTCTGAAGATGATCTGTAAATTGTACTGGATCCAATCCCTGCTCCTTAAGTCGTGATTTTAAAATATTTGGATTATGAAGTCTAGTTCCTCCTGAAGATAATTCTAGATATCCATATTGTAAATCAAATGAGCGTGATAATGTAGCATCATCATCTTTCTCTCTGATGTAAAATGGTTTTAATTTCATTGGCCAATCAATAAGGAAATAAAATCCTGGATGGTTATTTCCTATTATTCTTAGGTGTGAATCAAGCAAATCATCTCCAAATTCTATTTTTTCGCCTGAACTTTTTAGTTCATTAATTACTTGTGTATATGTAATTCTTTCAAATGGTGTTGAGGGAATTTTAATTTCATGACCTATGGCTTCTTGTTCTTTTTTACAATTCTTTGATGTAAAGTTATATACTTCCATTATGAGATATTCCAAAACATCCATCACATCATTATAATCCATAAATGCTGCTTCAATATCAACACTAGTGAATTCACTAAGATGTCTTCCAGTATGAGATTTTTCTGCTCTATAAAAATTTGAAATCTCAAATACTCTCTCTAATCCTATTGTCATCTGTTCTTTGTAAAGCTGTGGACTCTGAGCAAGATATGCTGTTTTCCCAAAATATTCTAATGAAAATAGATTTGCCCCTCCTTCGCTTGCACTACCTATAATTTTTGGTGTTGTAATTTCTATGAATTTTTTCTCTGATAGTGTCTTACGCAGTGATGCTAAAACATGATGTCTTAATTTGAAAATTGCTGCTGTTTTTTGATTTCGCATATCTAATGCACGATGATTCAATCTAGTGTCTATGTTACTTTCAACTCTGCCAATTGGATCCACTGGAAGAGGATGTATTGCTTTGGCAAGAACATCGATCTCTTCAGCTTTAATCTCAAAATTAAAATCACGTGCTTTTGTTTCTTGAACTATGCCTTTTACACTAATTACACTTTGACGGTTTAACTCTTCCAGATTTTCATTTAATTCTCCTTTCACAATTATCTGTGAGATTCCAGACACATCTCTTAGAGTGATAAATGTCATTTTTCCTAATTTTCTAAGATCTTCTATCCATCCTCCTAAAACAACTTCTTTGCCTATATTTTCAGAGTTTAATTCAGAAATATCGTGAGTTTTAACAAATACCATCTATTTCACACTCTTACTCTCAAATTCTATCTCAATGTCAAGGTTTCGGATGTTTTTGACAATTTGTCTAACCTTTTCAGTATCAATTGGAAATCTTGGGGTCCATTTTCCAGATACTATCACTTTTGTTTTTTGAATTCCTCCCGGAATCCATACTAAATTAATTGATAAAATCTTTGTTGGAAAGAATAAATCTTCGATGAATTTTTTATCATTTTCATCGGCTTCCACTATCCAAATTTTTCCCTCAAATTGTGCTTGCATTAATCTGTATAGTGTTCTACTCTGTCTAATAACGACAATATCATTTTTAGCCAATGATAGAATGTAGTTTCCATCAAACTCTTTACATGAAAACAGGGTAAAATTCTCAATATCTTGATTTGATTTTGTTAAGTGTGCAAGTTTCATGGATGCACTAACATCTGCCTTTGTAAGAATCCCTGCATCTACTTTTCCTTCACATTGAGGACAAAGTACTGAATTTTTTGCATCAAAATTACATATTGGAAGTTTCATCTAAATCAACTTTTTAATTTCTATCAGAGTTGTTTATATCCCTTAGTGAAAAAATTTCCATGATTAATAAAATTTAGATTTGATAAAAAATCTTGTATTTTTACTCTATATTCCATAATTTAACTTAGATGATGGCTCTGGATCTAATTTTGTGTTATTTAAGGAAAGCATATAGTTATGGTGATTCTTGGTATTTGTTCTGTTTTTACCGTATGTGATGAACTCTTCTTTTACTTGAACCTTTATGTTATAGACTATTTTTTCTTTAAAAAATAAAGACTTTTTCAATTTGTTTTAATTGAATTTAGAACAACTTTTGAATGTGAACTATTCAAAATTAGTAGTGCCTCAAGTCTATTTGTTGTGACTTATTTTGAATATTTCTTACCTATCTCTGCTCTTCTTTATTCTTGTTCCCAGAA
>JAOTTW010000090.1 GCA_029864235.1 Candidatus Nitrosopumilus sp. | reverse complement strand
GATAAACAAGAGATGTTAGATAAAATAGAATGGATGAAACAACATCCGGAAATTATTCGTCCTCAAGGATTACGAGGATTCTAAACTAGATTTTCTTGATTTAGATATACAACTTTGAATATTTTAATTGAATAATCACCTTCATAGATTTTGGTGTAGGTTACATTATCAGAATTTAGTACTCTAAATTTGTACTCATAGTCACCATCTTGTGCTACATTAGTCTGTGCAAAGTTAACTGCTTCATTATTTTTGAAAATTTGAATGATTACTGGATATCCTTCAATATGATTTGCAATATTTCCTTCAAATCCCTCCATGGTAATGTGTTTTTTCATGAGTTTGGAAAAGTATAGTTGTTTTTTCAAGTCCCATCATTTCATTTAATGGAATAATTTCTGTTTGTGGTTCATGTGTATGACCATTAATTAGAATCTGATCAGAGTGATGATTATGAATTTTAAGATTTATCTTACAAGCATTTTTGTACTAATGATGTTTTCACTAACAATGTCTTTTGCTTTCGCACATCCTCATCAATTAGAGTTGAATAAAAAATTTGTTAAAGTTGGTTAATTATAGATTTTAGATTGTCTGGTAATTCTGGAAGTTCAGTATGGCTCTCATTATTTTGTATTACTTCAGGACCGATTCTTCTAACCTTTTGTGTCCCAATAAGTGTGTCAATACTTCTTTGAATATCCTTTTCAGGCAATACAGATCGTAGTTTTTTAATAACTGTCTCTTCATTTTCATATTTTTTTATTACATATTGAATGATAATCATTTTTTCATTTATTGAATAATCTGTCATGTGAAAATATAAATTCGTGCAGGATAAAAAACATTGCTTATTATTTAGAAAGTTTCTTTTTGAGCTCATTGTACTTTGGAATACCTGTAAATTCTAATTTTTCATTAATTACTAATCCTGGAGCAGTAAAAATTGGATATTTTTTTAAGCATTCTGGTTTTTCTGTGACATCAATCAGATCATAATTTACACCGAGTTTTTCTAACATTTTTTCTAAAATGCTACAATTTGAGCATCCAGGAACAGTCAGAATTTGTACTTTCATGATTCTATAAATTGTTCAGGGTTTTGCTCAAATGCCCACCTACATGTTGCACAACAAAATCGATATTCTTTCCCATTATGAACAATTGGTTTCTCTTTTTCTTTAACTTCCATTCCACATACAGGATCTTTCATGTCATTACCTTTTTTCTATGAGTAAAATACCATACGATTGGAAATATAATAAGAACTACAAACAATACTGGTGCAAATTCTTGAGGCATTGAGATATCATAATCATGAATATGTTGACTGATATGAAATTCGGGAGGAAGTGATGTCATTGATATCAAATTGTTCCATGCTATGTGTATTATTGTATTTTCATACCACTCATGACCTCCTGGAATTCCTTGAATAATCAAAAACGCACCAAGAATAATTAACAACCAGCCTGTAAGTTTTTCAATATTTTCACGATTTGCAGTAATTCTTTTTGTATAATTTATTCCAATTACTGCTAGAATCGATAATAAAATTAATGGAATCGCTCGTCCAATTCCATGTACAGCTCCTAGACTTGCACCAATTTCCATACTTCCAGTACTTGCGACATAAATCAAAAGCCAATAAAACATAGGATTGGGGCATCCTACACCAGCGTTTCCCAGTAACAATCCCATAAAAAATGATTTTGAATAATCTCCACGATTTTGAATGAATTTTGGAGTTCCAGAATATGTGGGTAATTTTAACTCCAATAATTTCAATTGAGATAATCCAAAAAGAAAGGCTGCTATTCCTGCAATCAAAAACATGTAAACTGAAATTTGATCTAGAGTAGCTGTTTGTCCAACTGCTCCAATCCCTACACCATAAAGTGAAATTGTTATTATAAGTCCTGATCCAAATAATAATGCCATTACAAGTCCTTTCTTTCCACCTTTTCCCATGCTAAGAGGAATGATGATGAATACAAGTGGTAGAGTACAAGGTAAAATTATCATTGATAGTCCTGAAAGATATGAAATAATTAACCATGAAGGATAAGATAGTTGGTGACCTGCACTAATTGCAATTTCATTTGTAGCAACAAAAACCCCACCCAGAAAAATTAATGAAAACATGATAAATGCAGAAAAAATTAATGACCTTTTTGCACCTAATTGGGCTGACATGTTAACATTAGTTTTTTCAGATATTTAATCAGAGTAATTGAGGTTAAAGACTGGATTTATGGAGTTTAAGCTTCGAAGTTGGTGATAAATTAGATACTAATATTAAAAGTAACCAAATTATGAATTTTTAAAGTTATTTTGAAATTGACCTAGTTTTTCTAGTTATGCATGAGCATTATTGTATTTTTTATAATTGGTTGTGATGTAATTTCAGAAGCGATAAGATTTTTTTTCATACGTAAATCATCTAAGGCTTTTATTATTACATTATGTTTTACTGGTTTTTTCAAGAATGAATACAGCCCATGTTTTTTCCATTTATTTAATTCAATTTTATCAAAATCAATAGCAGAAAACAAAAAAACAAATGTTTTCTGAAACACTTGATTTTTCTGAAATAGAGTCAAAATGTGATTTTCATCATAATCGTCTAAGGGAGCATCAACAAAAACTGTATCATATGTTTCATTATTAAGATGTTTTAATCCTTCTTTAAATGTGGTCTCTGTAGTTACTGAGAAACCCTTTATGCGTAACAAATTTGCAAACACACTCACAAGGTGTGGGTTGTCATCAATTAGTAAAATATTCATTTTTTGCGAAGGGTTTGACATCAAAAATCTTGAGCATTGATCTTATTTAATAAATTCTACTCTTTGTAACGTATTGTTTTTTAGAAAAAAAATTGAGATTTAATTTCTTCAAACTTTATTTAACAGATAAAACACGTTTGATTTCTTTATTTATTTCATCAGTTTCTGTAGCATAGTTTTTTGCCTTATTGTATTTCTCTAATGTATCTGCAAAACTTTCTTCTTGTCTGTCTATATTTCTAAGACCAAACCATGTATCATAAGATTCCTTTATGTTATTAGCCATAGTAGAAAGAGTCTGAATATCATTAGCATCAAAATACTTTAGTATTATTGTAGCATGTTTTTTGGCAGAAACGAAATCATGATTTTCATAGTTATCCATTAGTTCTTTGTGTTTATTAAGATCAGATAAACCACTTGGACTAAAATTTGGTAAATCTAGCGAGTAAGGATAATCCTTTGTTACTTCATCATATAGTATATAATGTTATGAGATACAGTTAGTTGTCTTCATATCAAGCAAGTTAAGAGATTCTCTTATAGTTGTTTGATTAGTATAACAATCTGAATTTGTTCTCAATAAAAGAATTATAGATTAGGTTTTTGCTCTACATACCATTTGCATGCCTAATTACTATTCTGTAGTTGATCTAGATCTAGACAATTTTTGACAAGCTCATGATATCTATGATTTCTAAAGTGTTTCTTTCATGAAAATCAGAGAAATAATGGAATTTTTAAAGGGGCACTCAGAAATTAAGGATTGGGTAGCATTCACACGAAGGAATTGGAGTCCATTTGATGAAAAAATCAGTAACTAATCATAATAATATTTTTTGTTAAAATAAAGATGGTAGCTTTAAGATAATCAATATAATGAAAAAATAATTTTAAAAAAGAAAAAAGATTATTTATACCTAATTTCTTGGTATAAATACAGTCATCCATGATTGGATTATGTTTTTGTTTAAGTCAACAAATGTTTTTGCATTGTCGTTGTATGTTTTGATATTCTGTTTTGTTGTGTCAATAGCTGTATGAACTATTTGGTTATGTAAAGAGTATGCCTTGTTTATTTGCTCATTTGTATCTCTAATTACACTAAGAGCTGCATCAGGAATGTTTGTGTTTATTCCTGTTTTTGTTACAAATTCTCTTTGTGTGGAGATAATGGCTCTTATTGTATTTTCACAAGTCTGCATGCATTGCTGTTGTAGGTCAGTTATAGACTGGTGGAATTTTGGAGTTTCTTTGTTTATAGTAGCAAAGTTGCTATCAAGGCTTTCTTCGTAGATTCCAAAAACATCTTTTGTTTGAGATTTACTCATGTTTTTACATAATTGATTCATTATATATACTAATGGTAATAATTGGTAATGATTGGTAATATTAACCAAGTTTAAATTAAAGGCCAGAATCTAGTTTGATGTGATATCGTATAGAACCACTAATCAGATAGTTTCTGATTTACTTGATGCAACAGAACAATCTGGTCAAGAAGGGATAAAAATTACCCATCTTTTGTCAAAAGCAAATATCTCACATACAAGATTATCTGTGTTTATTGAAAATTTAACAGGATCTGGTTTAATTAACAAAATAGAATTTGATGGTAGAAATACATTTGTGATTACTCAAAGGGGAAGAGAGTATTTGGAAATATATAAAAAATTTTCATCCATTGCAGAATCTTTTGGATTGGAACTTTAGATTTTGTTTTGACAGTAAAAGAAAAACATTGAGTAAAAAAATTTTTAATTTAGGATTGAAAAAATGCAGTTTGATAAATCTTGTAGTCATACAAAAAGAGAAATGGGGATTTACATTTACTTAATGAACCATAACTGGATAGATGGGATCTGAGAAATTAAAAAACAAGAATTGGGTGAAGAAAAAATGTTTTCTCCAGGATTTCTTGGAGAGGGTAAAGATGATCATTCATTCCATTATTTCCTAAATTCAGATCACATTCCAATAAATCCACTTAACTTTTTAATCACTAACTTATTGGTATCAGCATCTATTTTTAGAATATG
>JAOTTW010000089.1 GCA_029864235.1 Candidatus Nitrosopumilus sp. | reverse complement strand
TATATATTCAATGAAAGAAAAATTGACTTGATTATACTCGAATTATACCTTTTTTGACAAGATATTGAATTGATTTTATAAAGTCATCATCAGATATTTTATTGTCAGACCACCACTTGGCATTGTCTTTAATCCAGTCAGGAATTATTTTATCAGATATGAGACTTTGTTTAGTAGAAGAGATTGTTATGATATCCTCTTCAATGAGATATTTTATTCCGTCAATAAATTCAGAATCAGTGATAACTGATGAGGACCACCACTTGGCATTGTCTTTAATCCAGGAAGGAATGTTTTTACTTAGTACATTAAATGAAACAGAGCCTATTTGTTGTCCAACATATTCTAAATTAATCATATATTTTCCTGGCAATGAACTTGAATTAAGTGAGAAAATTGCATTATAGTTTCCACCGTCAGTTACAGATGTGCTAAATTCCTGCATTTTTCCATCTGGGTAAATTAAAGTTATAGAAAGAGGCATTCCTCTTTTTTGATTATCAACGCTACCAGATAGTATGACTTCTTTTATAGAACCGGATAGAGGAAGGGGAATTTCAGTAGTGTTAAGTTGAGGATGGCGAGAGATTGAGCTTGATGATGTTGGTAATTGTCTGCTATTAATTGAACTAAAAATATTTGATTTACCTGATTCGTCTCTAGAATCATTATATTTTATTTCTATACTACCCCCTGCAGGGGAAATTAATTGTGTTCCACTTTTGTTACATATTTTTGAAGGCATTTTAAATACACCTTCAAAAATTCCTGTACTTGGTCCTGTCTCAATCAAAGCAAATCCAGTGGATGCCAATCCACCATATTCAACTCCATCAATTGTACATCTTTTGTATCTTACATCTTTTAGCAAAATCTCTAACATTTTTACTCCATTGCTTCCAATAGTATCCACATTTGGAGAATTAGGATTATCTATGACTTGATATACATCAATTCTATCACTTTTTAGATTAAGGTCAGGATCATTTAGAATTACAACTACAGGTTGTCCAAATCGATAAGATGTGGAGCCAATGGATACAACTCCAGAATGGGTAACAATATCAGATCTAGTAGAGGTGGTAGTACTCAAGCCAATTTTATCTAGATCAGAATAAGAAATGAAAATCCCTTTTTCATCAACTGACTTGTCTACAATAAGAAATTTAACGTCATCATCAATAGTGCTGAGTGTTTTTATGAAATTTGCATCAAGTATATTTAACTGATTTGCAATAGCATACTCAAATTTTCCCTCAAAAGTAGATGAATTATCACTGGTTTCTTCAAGCTCAAATCGATAGATGGCATTATTGATTCCATTTAGCTGATTATCCAAACCAAAAGAAAAAAGATCAAATACAATTGGCTGACGATTAGATTCATTTGAAACACTCATAGTTGAGGAACCAAAGTTAATTACTAAAAAAACAGAACCATTTTCTTTGAAAATATCTTTTACAGTATTGTCATCAAGTTGAATAAATCCCTTAGATGAAGAAAGATCTCCTGGTTCTGCTATGGGAATAGGAGATGAAGAAAATGAATTAAAATATAGATCAATTTTCGAGTCAGAAAAGTCATTTATCTTAAAGTCATTTTCAAATGATCTAAAATCATAATTAATCCAGTTTGTACCAATATTATCTGAATTATCATTATTTATCAAGATGGATTGTAATTTAGATGTAGTTATTCCAAGATTTAGTGAAATTTGTTTAAAAGTTGTATTAGTTAATGGATTTGTATCAATATACAGCCTGGCAGAATTTTTATCGGAGATAGAAGATAGTGCATTCTCACCCCCTATGAAATTGTTTGAATTTGGATAGAATACTACATTTGAAGACATTTCCAAAGTTACCGGATTGCCAATCTTTAGTGTTGGTATTAGGGAGGAATCTCTAAAAACATTCAGATCATCCCGAGATCCAGTGTTTAGGTTTTGATCAGGATCTACGAGAATTAGTTGATATTCAGTTCCAGGTGACAACGATTTAGAGTTGCTGGTAATTTTTAATTCTGCTTTTTCTAAAGAAACAGAGGCAGTTGAAAATCCAGTTAAAATAGAAATAGAATCTTCATTGTAGGTTATTATTCCGGTTTTTCCACGAGGTGCATTTTGAGTTATTCCTATTGTTGATTGATCATTATCATCAAAGCTTTCAAAGAGTCCAGAAGTTGGTCCTTTTTCTACTAAAGTGACAATATGATTATATGAAGTGGAACCATCAGTTATTGAGCTTTTGTTATTTTGATTATCATTTGGTGTTAATTCAATTACAGAACCACGGGAAATCAAGAATTTGCCATTATTTTCAAAACCAAGACTTGAAAGATGAGGAATGAGATTAACAAGTCCAGGAGTTCCAGATGCAGATTCTTGTCCATTACTATCAAATGCCTGATAAAAGGTAGCAATGTTAGATTCAACATTAAATGTCCATGAATCTTCATCAGTAGGATCTTGATTTAGTTGAAAGTCATTTATTATCACAAAAACCTCAGAGTTTTGAGGATAAAGTTCTCTGTCTGTAATTAGTGAAATGTTTGGAACATCATCATAATCAAGATCGATTCTTTGTGCACCTCCCGCTGCATTGTATTGAATAATTACATCATTATTAAAAGAAAACAACTGGATAATAGGCCAAGCTATAGGATCAAGACCGATTTGGCCTGTAGATACTAAAGGATTTGTGTTAATTGATTTTGATTTTCTCACGACATTATTAAGTTCCATAGTTGTAGCATTGCCAGAACAATCGGAACGAGGAACAAAGAATCCATCAGTGTCAGAAAGTGAAATTCCAAAAACTGAAGAAGATGTATCCCTATTACAAAAAATACCAAAATCTAATCCTTTACCGTTAAGCCCAAGCGAGTCCGCAGATTGGGCTTTGTCTACATTTGCAAAATATGCATACCAATTTCCATCAGTTGCTTGAACCATCCTTAGTATTTTTCCATTAATAGTTACATCGGGCTCTCCTTTTCCTTCGTTAGTATCTCTAATGTCATTATCTCGTATAACAACTTCGACAACCATTGAACCAGAAAAATGATTTCCAAATTTTGGATTTTCAGCTGAAACAAACAGGTTTGGGTTACTGGCAGCTTCTGCTTGAATAATTGGAATAAGGAATATCATAGCGAAAAGTGCAAAAACAAAGAAAATAAAATTCATGTTAAAAAGAAATAATCACACATGACAAATAATCTTGTCGCATAATTTCTCTTTAGAATGGTTGTAATACATGATAAAACCAACTAATAAGAGAATGTTTGTTCAAAGAACGCGAGTATTAAAAATTTCACTTTTAGCCATATTTTCTGCCTTTTTGGTGGAATTTGTTTTTGGAATTATTTCAAACAGTTTAGGTTTGATTACAGATAGCATTCATGCTTTATTGGATAGTGTAGTGACATTAGTGCTGCTTTTAGCAGCAAGAATGGCAATAAAACCACCAGATGAGGAGCACACTTATGGACATGGTAAAGTTGAATCACTAGGGGGATTAATTGGAGGAATTGCAATTTTTCTAATTGCAGTATTTTTCATTTACGAATCAATTCAAAGATTACAAAGTCCACCACCAAGTGTTCTGCCAGGAGCTTTTGCAATGATTGGAGGATTATATACGATTGGAATTGATGTGTTTAGAATAATTTTGTTACGAAGATCAATTAAAAAAATTGGAGGAAATACCCTCAAGGCTGATTTTTATCATGCATTCATGGATTTAGGGTCCACACTTGTAGCAATTGGAGGAATTGTATTTGTGACATATGGATTCTACAGTGGCGATTTTGTTGCTGCATTAATTTTAGGAGTAGTTTTAGTAATTCTCAGTATAAAGTTAGTTTACAAAACAGCGCAAGATCTTACAGATATTATTTCTCCCGATCTTGTTGAAAAAGTCAGAGATATTGTAATAAATACTGAAGGAGTTATAGGTACAGAATCAATTCTAATGAGAAGATCAGGAGATACAATATTTGCAGATGTCACGATTTCTCTGAGAGCCGATACAAGTTTTGAGAATGCCCATGAGATAAGTAGTAAAGTTGAGAACAATATTAAAAACAAAATTCCAAATGCTGCAATTACAATTCATTTTGAACCAGACTGGAAGAATGTTCCATTAGATGCTAAAATTTATGATATTGCAAAAAAAGTAGAAGGAGTCAAAGAAGTCCATAATGTCATCACCCATAAAACCAACGGTAAGACATTTGCAAATCTTCATGTGATGGTAGATAGAGCAATCAATCTGTATTCTGCCCACAAAATTTCTGAAATAGTTGAACATAAAATTCAAAAAAATATTCCAAAGATAGAACATGTGACAATTCATTTAGAGCCTTTCCTAACTGTTCCAGAAAATTTCAATATTGAAGATAAAGAAACCGAGATTAAAATTCGAGATATTTTAGAAAAATATCATGAAATTAAAAAACTAGGCAGGATAGTCACATTAAATTTTGAAAATATACTCAAAATTGACATTGATTGTTCATTTGACAAGAAATTGTCAATTGAAAAAGTTCATGATTTAACTTCAGAAATTGAGCACGTTATTAGATCGGAAATTAAAAATGCTGTAATCACAATACATCCAGAACCAGTTTAATTAGATTAAGATACTTGTAAGATACATGACTAACATACCCAAGGCAAATCCTGATGCAACTGCAGCACCTATTGCAAGACCTTCTCCAAAATTATGCACTCCGATTCCTATTGCAATCATCAAACCAATTGCGACAAGTTTTGAAATCTTTAATGAAGATGTTTATTTAAAATTTAGTCTGGACTAACTTTTTTAGCCTAATCTAACTTTTTAAATTAGGCTATTTTCATACAACAAAGCAAA
>JAOTTW010000088.1 GCA_029864235.1 Candidatus Nitrosopumilus sp. | reverse complement strand
TAACATGTATACATCGAATCCTTGTTGTAACAAATTTCTTACCCAACTTTTTTCTGGGTGTATATCTAATATGTGATATCTGTTAATCAATGCATATGAAATTAACAAAGGCGTTTTGTGCTGCTTATCTGTTAATGGTTTGTAATGAAGCAATCTTGTTTTATCTACTTCTTGTGCCACATCATGAGGTGTCACTTCCAGGATGATTTCATCTGGTGCTGAGACTAGCTTTGGTGCATCTGCAACATTTTTTGTAAACTTTAGAATCTCTTCAACAAGTTTTGGATCAATTTTAACTTTTGACTTCACTTTTTGTCCTCTCTTTCTTTTTTGCTTCTATTTCTAATTTAGTTATTCTCTTTTTAAGGGCATGTAATTCCTTGTAAACTTCATCAATCTCCTCTTTACTTGGTAAATTTGCTGATTGTAAAATGACATTTGAAATGTTTGTCCAATGTTTTGTTAATTCTAGTTCTTTTGATACTAGTTTTCCATAATTTTCTCCAAATTTTTCAGAGTCAAACAATTCAGTAAAATCATTGTCAAAAATATCAATCCATATTTTCTTGAATGCCTCTATCTGCTCTACATCTTGAGGCAATTCTGGTACTTTTTGGTTGACCTTTTTCTGTGCAATGTTCCAAGTATCTGCAAGCTGTTTGTAGTATTCAGTAAGAAATTGATTAAAGTCTAATAATTTCTCATTAATCTCTATTAATTCTGTTGACACTTTTTTTGAATTTGTGGCAAATGCCCTCATAGGTCCTATGGATGTTAATGCCTGAGGTTTACTAGACATCAAATGTATCAAATCTGTCCAAAAAAGGGACAAATGTTTATAGTATTCAGTTAGTTCTTTTGGAGACTGTGATTTCACAAATTATTTATGTATGGATCGCAATTAAATAGTTCGCTTGCTAATTTAGACAAATGGAAAACTCTGATGAACTTGAAAAAATCTGTCAAAAAATTGAAAAACTAGATCCTAAAATGAGATCTGCAAGAATAATTAACAACCGAGGTCATCTTGTTGCTGGCGGGATGAAAAAAGGATTACAATCTCTTGAAGCACAAAAACAAGATGAAATGATGTTTATGGAACTGGCACTTCGAGTTAGAATGCGACATGAATTTGACAAAGAATTTGGTGAAGTGCATTTTTCAATGTCTTATCGTGATAAAATAATTGTGATGAGTTTTCCTTTGGCAAATGATGCGGTATGTCTAGTTTCCTCTGAAAAAGATCTTGATTTTGGAAAAATCCCTTTTAAAATTCTAAAAATTATCAAGTCCCTGAAAAAAAGCCCAAACACTTTCTGAGATTATAATAACTTCATTCTAATACGTTATTATTATTGACAGCTAAATCATAAAATATCTTTATTTTGAATTAAAAAATTGCTGAATCCCCTACTTTATTTCTAAGTTGTTTCTCATCCGTTTTGGAGCATTTTTCTGAGTCCTGCACATCTATTTCTTATTGTTACTTCGGTAACTCCTGATGCAATTGAGATGTCTTTCTGAGATTTTACTTCTCCAGTACTAATACATGCTAAGTATAGTGCAGCTGCTGCTATTCCCATCGGATCTTTTCCTGCAACCATCCCTATTTTTTTTGCTTGATCTAAAATTGCTACTGCTTTTCGCTTGCTCTTTTCACTTAGCTCTGCAATACTTGCTATTCTTGAAACTCCTTTAACAGGATCAACTACTGGCATTTTCAGTTCTAATTCTCTAAATATGAGCCTATAACACCTAGCAACATCTTTTCTTCTAATGTTAATTCCTTTTGCAATGTCATCTAGTGTTCTTGGAGTTTCTGTATTTCGGCATGATGCATATAGACATGCTGCAACAAGACCCTGAATTGAGCGACCTCTGACAAGTTTTTTTTCCATTGCCTTTCTATAGATATAAGCTGCTTTTTCAACAACTGTGTCTGTCAATGCCAGTTTATCTTTAAGCTTGTCCATTTCATTTAGTGCTTGCCTAAGATTTCTATCTGCTGATGAATGTGCTTGCGTTCTACTATCCCATGTTCTTAGTCTTTCGATGGAACTTTTTACACTTGCAGATAGTGGTTTTCCTGTAGAATCTTTATTTACAGCGCCAATTACAGTTGATAAACCCATATCATGCATTGTTAATGAAGTTCCAGCACCAACTCTTGTTCTGTTAGTATCATCACTTGCAAATGAACGCCACTCAGCACCTGTGTCTGTAATTTTGTCTGTTACAACAAATCCGCATTTTCCACAAAACATCTCACCTGTGTTTTCATCAGTAATCATTTTTTTATCTCCACATGATGGGCACTTTGGCCCAGAAATTATTGTGTTTTTGAGCATCGCTTTATATGTCCTATTTAGCTTATTATTCGTTTTACACAATTTCTGCAGGTTAATGGTGTGTAGCTTAAGCTAATATGGTTATTCTAATTTTATAGAACTAGAATACATTTAATTGAATTAGGTTACGCTAATGTGTTAAATGACTCTTCTATTTTCGTTCAACTTCTCCGACAATATCTCCTACTATCTCTTCAAGTAAATCCTCTACAGTGATTATTCCTTCCAAGTTTCTGTCTTTATTTAAAACAATTGCCATATGATTTTCATTTTTTTTGAGTTCAATAAGTAAATCACTAATTTTTCCATTTGAAAAAACAAAAAACGGCTTTCGTGCAATTTTCCCTATTATTGTTTTTTCATATTGTTTTTCAGGCAGTCTTGCAATGTCCCAAATATGCACAATTCCTACAATATTTTCAGAAGTTTCTAAATAAACAGGTATCCTTGAAAATCCTCTCTTTTCTATTTGTGCAAAAACATCAGATAGTTTTTTCTTGCTATCTAGTGAAAAGATGTTCTCTTTTGGTGTCATCACATCTATTATCGGTTTATCATCAAACTCTAACGCATTATGTACAAGTTTGTGTTCTTCTTGCTCGATTGCCTTCTCAGATAATCCTAGATCAACAACTTCTTTGATATCTTCTTCAGTAATTGGTTTGGGATAAGAATAATTCCCTGCTAATTTCAGAAAAATCTTTGTAATATACTCTAAAAATAATACAAAAGGATACATCACATAAGTAAAAACTAGAAGAAAATTGCTAAATCTTAGAGCTACTTTTTCAGAATGAATGTTTGAATAGGTTTTTGGAAAAATTTCTCCAAAAATCAATATTACTAAAGTCATGATTCCAATAGCAATGCCAACTCCTTGACTTCCCAACAATTTGATTGCAACATCAGCAGCTAATACAGAGGATGTCACATTTACCAGAGTATTTCCTAAGTTTACACTTGATGTCATACGACTTGGGTTTGATTTTAATTTGAATAGAGATGATGCCCCATGTATTTTTTTACGATAGAGTCTCATGACTTTTGATCGTCTGATTCCAACTATTGCAATTTCAAGTCCGCTAAAAAGTGCATATGATCCTATAAGAATTACTATTGCTATAATCTCGATTTCAATATATTCCAATAAAAAATTTATGATTTTTTGACAAGTTAAATGATATTTTAGAATATCACAGTTGAAAATTAACTAGAAGAAGGGTATTTTGGTTACATATTGTCTATTAATTGTAAATACGTATTCTATTTTAATTCATATTGGTATCAATCCAGAGCTTTTTTAATAGGTAGTGTAATTTTAAAATATTGGAAAAAACTTTTACAAAAATTCTTGTCCCGTATGATTTTACACCTTTCTCAGATTTGGCATTTGAAAAAGCAATAGAAATTGCTAAAAAATTTAATTCAAAATTAATCTTGTTGAGCGTAATTGGAAGTGATTTGAATACTTCTGGAATGTCATGGTCAAGAGCTCAAGAAGTACATGATGAAATGGAAACTAAGATTAGAGCGGATTTGAAAAAAATTAAAGATGCTCACAAAGTTGAGAATGTAGACGTATCAGTTGAATTTGTTCACAATCCCTCTACTGTTGATGGCATCCTTTCATTTGCTGAAAAAAATAGTGTTAATCTGATTGTCATGGGATCACATGGACGATCAGGTTTTAAAAAATTAGTTCTTGGCAGTGTTGCATCCGTAGTAATCCCAAAATCCAATTGTCCTGTGTTAATAGTCAAACAATCTAAAAAACACAATTAATGCTTGAAATCAAAAATCTTCTAATGTTTTTTGAAATTTTTCATACTCAATAGTGATATGAAATTAATTCAATTTATTGAATCTTCTGAAGTTTTTCACAAACTAATCCTTTTTTCAGAAAATCATGCTAAATTCAGAATTGATATTTGTCATAGGTTTCAGCAAAAATAATCTAGTCCTATTTTTTAATGATAAGTTTAATTCTACAAATAAAGATCGAGTTTATCTGTGGTTCTTTTGTTTGCTTTGAAATGTTATGTTATAGAAATTTGAAATGTTTGTTGATTTTATCACTTCGTAGTTTAATTTCAGTAAATCTTTAATCTATTGTAAATTATTTAATTTTAGAATGAATGAATTAGGCATAGGCGATATGGTTTACTCTTTACGAAAAAAAATCCAAAAAGTACAGTCAGAACTAGATGCTTTAGGCAAACCTGAAAATGATATGCCTGAATTAATTTCATCTGCAAATCTTTTACGTTACAATGAATATCTCTTAAAATTAAATGATAAAAAATCAGAACTACTATCAGATTATGCACAATATGCAAAATCTCTCGAGAATATGCTTTCCACAATCTTTGAAATTCAAAATGATCTAAAAGATATACTAAAAGAACAATCCGCCATGATTTCCAGTATCGACACCACTGAGAAACCAAAATCTAAACCAAAATCTAAACCAAAATCTAAACCAAAATCTAAACCAAAATCTAAACCAAAATCTAAACCAAAATCTAAACCAAAATCTAAACCAAAATCTAAACCAAAATCTAAACCAA
>JAOTTW010000003.1 GCA_029864235.1 Candidatus Nitrosopumilus sp. | reverse complement strand
TCTACAATTAAAATGGGTTTAGAATTAATTAAAAACAAAGAAAATCTTAGTTCATCATCACATGAGAAAATAAAAATGATTGATTCGGCCATTTTTAGAATGACTCATCAAATTGATGATGTTTTGGATTATGTCCGAACAACTCCTCTAAATTCAACAAGATGTAAAATTGATGAAATTATTGAAGAATCTATAATCCGTTCAAATCTACCAGAAACAATTAGGGTTGAATTTGAAAAATCTTCTGTAGAAGTAGAATGTGATAAAGAAAAAATAATTATTGTATTTGTTAATTTATTTAAAAACGCAAAAGAAGCAATGAATGGAAAAGGAGAATTAATCATTAAAATAAAATCACTTCCACAAAATTTGCAAATAATTATTGAAAATTCTGGTCCTCCAATTCCTTCAAAAAACCTAGATTCAATTTTTTTACCTCTGTTTACCACTAAAAGCACAGGAACTGAATTGGGACTTGCAACGTGCAAATCTATCATATCACAACATAATGGTACCATTTTAGTAGTAAATGACCCTACTAGATTTGTGATAACGATTCCACAGAAAACCTAGTTTTGCCAAAGTATTTTCATTATTGAGCTTTTTTCTAAATCTTTTTTTGGAATTACTATTTCAATTAAAATTCTTTCATTATTTAATCTAAAAACTATTTCTTCAAAAATGCATTTGAATTTTGATATTTTTTTACTTTTACTAAGAATCATTTTTGTTTCTATAATTAATCCCTTTATGATTAAATCCTCAATTATTCTATATCCTGAAGTTTTTGAAACATGAGTCTGCTTTAAAATATCTGTAATTACCAATTCGTTTTTCATAATTGTTAATAAAATCCTTCTAATATTATCATCTCCAAAATCATATAATAATTCATTAATCAAAGATTTATCTAGAATTGTTATTACTGCTTTATCCTTTGAAGATTGAATTTGACAAATTTCATCAAGAATTTGTAACTCAAATGATTCGGAATCATTCATAATTTGCTTAAGTTGTAAATGCAATTTCTCAAAAAATTCTATTGACAACTTTATTGACATTCCTTCTATAAGGAATAACTCTCTTTCAATTTTTTTCAATTTGTTTTTATCTAGGCGTTCCTTAATCTTTTTTGCAAATACTTCTGCAAAAAATCTATCAATCATTGTAATTTCCCTTTTGCAATAAAGAAAGATATTAAATGTATACTTTCACTATTTTATTATGGTATCTGTTATAGTTATAGATGATGATAAAGATATTGTACGTTTGTTCAGTGAACTCTTAGAAGAAAATGGCATTAATGTTATTGGAAAAGGATATAATGGAAAAGATGCAATTTCTTTATTTAAAGAGAATAAACCTGATGCATGTTTAATTGATATCATGATGCCTAATGGCAATGGATTTTATGCCATTAAAGCAATTAAAAAAATAGATCCTACTGCAAAAATTATTGCAGTTACAGCTGATATGAATTCACTTACCCAAGAAAAATCAAACAAACTTTCAATTCCAATTATTTATAAGCCATTTAATATTGAAAATGTAATTTTTACTATAATGCATTAATTTCCATTTTTGGGACTTTTCCCATAATATTAAATTGGTATTTTCATAACTAATTTTTGACTTTACATGAGTAGACGCGTAACAATAATGATTGACGATGAACTCGACAAAAAAATCCGACTTCGTCAAGCAAAGTTAATTCAACAAGAACAAGCTTCATTTAGCTATTCTAAAGTCTTAAATGATGTACTAAGAAAAAATATGAAGTAAACCTTTTTCCATATCTCTTTTATTTTTAGTAGAATACATTATAGCCAATGAACTTCTATTATCAACTGATTTAAACTGATAAACTTACTTGATCCAACAAACATTATCACTAGAATGTTTAATGCAGGAAAATACGATGACATATTATCTTATTGTAAAAAACTGCTTGAAAGCAATCCTGAGGATATGATTGGGCTACAAAACACAGCTCTTTCACTGTTACACTTGGGCAAATACCATGAGGCAATTACTTACTGTGACAAAGTTTTAGAAATAAAAAACTCTGATGTATATGCCCTCAAAAATAAAGCATACTCACTTGAAAATCTTAAAAAACACAATCAAGCCATAGATTGTTGCAAACAGATTCTTGAAATTTCTAAAAATGATATTTGGGCACTAAATAGTATAGGTTTATCACTAAATGAATTAGACAGACATAATGAGGCCATAGAATTTTATGATAAAGTGCTAAACCTGGATGAAAACGACATTACAGCTTTGATGAACAAGGCCATATCACTTGATCATTTGAAAAAAATTGAAGAATCAATAAAATACTATGATAGGACACAAATATCTGATCCAACTATAAAAGAAGCCAGTATTGCAAAATCAAAAGCATTTCAAAAACTAGGTCTTGAAGATGAAGCCTTTTTGGCTGCTCAAGGAGTTTTGCTAAAAGATATGGAAAAAATCAAAAATGATGCTAAACATAATAAATGCACAGTCTTTCATCAATTCTGTGAAAACGAATTTACTGAATTGTCATCTGAGAAATAATTTTTTTAAATTAACTAAATCAATTTATAAAAGAATTTTTCACGTAAAATAATGTTTACTGGAATTGTTGAGGGCATTGGTAAAGTAGAGAAAATTACAAAAAACACCAAAAATAGAAGTGCAATACAAATGACAGTTAATCTTGGTAAGCATTCCAAAGGATTGAAAATTGGACAAAGTGTTGCGCTAAATGGAGTTTGTCTTACTGTAACAAAATTTTCAAAACCTAACTGCATTTTTGAGATGATTGAAGAAACTACCAAGAAAACAGATCTTGGTAATCTAAAACCAGGAGGAATTGTCAATATTGAGCGAAGTTTGAGAGCAGGAGATAGATTAGAAGGACATTTTGTATTGGGTCATGTTGATGGTGTAGGAATTATTAAAAAAATTCAAAAGAAACCAAAAGAAGTACAAGTATGGTTTGCAGTTCCTAAAAATCTGGCAAAATATGTTGTTAAAAAAGGATCAATAGCAGTAGATGGAATTAGCCTAACAGTAGTAGATGTGAAAAACAATATTGCATCTGTTTGCTTGATCCCACATACAATTGAAGTTACAAACTTTCAAACAAAGAAAGTTGGCGATAAAATTAATATTGAAACTGACATACTTGGCAAATATATTTTAAAGTAAAATTCCATATTTACCATTTTTCTGGTAATTACCAATATTTTAGTAAACTTTATAATTAGATCGAGCGATTTTTCTACATGTCACTTGAATCTGGACTTCAATCATTAAAACAAGGAGAATTTGTATTGTTATTTGATTCTGCAGGCAGAGAAAATGAAATAGATATGGTAGTGGCAGCAGAATTTGTTACACCTGAACACGTTGCAAGAATGCGTCAACATGCTGGCGGTCTTTTGTGCATTGCAATTGACAATAATTTTGCAAACTCTTTAGATTTAAGATACATGCATGAAATTTTGGCTAAATCTGATATTTCAACCAAAGAAATGATTATGGGATTAGCACCATATGGTGATCATCCAACATTCTCAATTTCTATAAACCATTATCAAACATACACCGGAATAACAGATAATGATAGATCACTGACCATAAGAGAAATGGCAAATATCTATAATGTTGACAATCAAAAGAAAAAATTTGTTTCATCTTTTAAAACTCCAGGACACATTCCATTACTTTTAGCATCTAAAGGACTATTAAACACTAGACAGGGTCATACCGAAATGTCAGTTTACCTAGCTCAAATTGCTGGTTTAACCCCTGTTACTGCTATTTGTGAAATGATGGATGCAGAAACTTACACTGCATTATCCGTAAACAAAGCTGAAAAATATGCAAAACAAAATGGAATTCCATTGATTGATGGAAAAGAACTTTTAGATTATGCAAGGATGCATTAATTTTGAATATTGCTGTAGTGGTTTCAGAATTTAATAAAGAAGTGACATCTAGAATGCTTTTAGTAGCCAAAGAAAAAGCAGAAAAAATGAAATTGAAAATAAAATACACATGTAATGTTCCAGGAGCTTATGATATACCAATAATTGTAGATGCATTATTACAAAAAAAAGAAATTGACGGTGTAATCACTCTTGGTGCTATCATTAAAGGACAAACAAAACATGACGAAGTAATAGCCCATTCTGTTGCTCATTCATTAACTGATCTCTCATTAAAATATCAAAAACCTGTTTCTTTAGGAATAACTGGACCTGGAATGCAAGAAAAACATGCTTATTCTAGAATACGCCCTGTTGCTGAGAGAGCAGTTGAGGCTATTGTAAAGATATCAAACGAGCTAAAGAGGATTCAAAAATGATCCAGCTAAGCATTTTGAAAATTAATGGATATGGACCTTGGACACTTACTCTAGGTAGTGATAGAGAACATGAGCTACAAATACTTCAGGCTTCACTATACAAGCAAATACAGAAATTATTTTCAGAAAAAAACTGTCTTGTTTTCTTAAATAGAGCCGATGAGTTCTTTGTAGTTTCAAATGGTCTGGGATTAGACGATCATATACAAATCCAGCAATCACTTGAAAAATCCTTTGATCTTCAACTTTCAATATCTATTGGATATGGTGATTCCCCATTTGCAGCCAACCTAAAAGCTTCTGATGGAAAGAAAAATGAAGTAATTCTTAGCAAAGAACATAATATTTTTGGTTATATTGATAATGAATCACATTCATCAGTTTCAATAATGCATCTTGATGTTGATGATCTTACATCACGAAGAAAAAAAAATTCTCCTTATGAGATTTCCTTGCTGATTTTTAATTTATATGCAAAAATGGCAAAATATTTTGCTGAAAAAAAATCACTGACCTTCTTTATGGGTGGAGATAATTTTATGATTGTTGCAAGTGATAATGCAAAAAAATTTGTTAATGATTTTATAAACTCCACAAAAAAAGAAGATCAAATTATTTTAAATTGTGGAATTGGAAATGCTACTACTGCTAGAGAAGCAGTAAAACTAGCTACAAAATCTCTTGATACGATTAGGGAAATTAGAGATTCAGGTAAAGAAAAACCTGATGTTTATGAATTATCATGTTAATAAAAAATGCAAGTGTGTTATTAGGTAAAGAATTAGACTTTATTTCAAATATTAACATAAAAATACAAAATCAAAAATTCAAACGAATTCAACCAAATATTGGAGCAAGTCCTAATGAAAAAATTATTGATAGTGAAGGGTTACTAGTCATTCCTGGCTTTGTTAATTGTCATACTCATATTGGTGATTCAATTGGAAAAGATGTAAGACTGAATACATCTGTGGATAAACGAATTCACCCAATCTTTGGAGCTAAATCTCAAATTCTCAAAAAAACAGATAAAGAAATTCTTGCAAGCTTTATGCAAAATTCATGTAATTCCATGCTACAAAAAGGCATTACAACTTTTGTAGATTTTAGAGAAGGAGGCATAGATGGTGTTTTACTGCTCAAAAACATTCTTAAAAAATCACCAATTCGATCAATAGTTCTAGGAAGACTTGATTATTACCAAAGTCCTAATGAAATAAAAAAAAATATTTCATTACCAAATTCAAAATTTTTGATCCTTGAAAAATTACTAAAAAAGTGTGACGGTCTTGGAATAAGTGGGGCTAATGAAAACAGCACAATGGTCCTAAATCAGTATTCAAAAACATCAAAACTCAGAGCAATTCATTCTTCTGAGACTAAACAAAGTGTTTTAGCCTCAAAGAAAATGACTGGAAAATCTGAAGCCATAAGAGCTCTAAATTTGAAACCACACTTTCTAATACATATGACTCATGCATCAATAGGAGATCTAAATACAGTATCAAAGAGAACCAGGGGAATAGTGATTTGTCCAAGAGCAAATGCATCATTAGCAGAAGGAATTCCAGATATAGAATTGATGAAAAAGGTAGGCTGTACTATAGCACTTGGTACAGATAATATTATGATTAATTCCCCTGACATGTTTAGAGAAATGGATTATTTGTGGAAAGCAACTATGGCTATTCACAAGAAAAGAATCAATCCAAAAGAAATTCTAAAAATGGCTACAGTGAATGGTGGGAAACTTTTGAGAAAAGAAATTGGTGTAATAGAAACGGGAAAACTTGCAGATTGTATTTTTATTGAAAAACATTCATTGGACTTAGAACCCATGCATAATCCTCATGCATCTATTGTTCATAGGGCTTCACAATCAACAATACGTGCAGTTATGATTGGAGGTGAAATAGTTCATGGAAAAATCTAAATTGCATATTATTCTTAGCGCAGCTATTTCTATAGATGGAAAAATAGCAACCCACACTGGTGATTCAAAACTATCCTCAAAACAAGATGTTATCAGATTACACAAACTGCGCTCTAAAGTAGATGCAATTCTTGTTGGAAAAAACACTATTGTACATGATAACCCCCTACTTACTGTAAGGTTCTCAAAAGGAAAAAATCCTATTCGTGTGATTCTTGATTCTCAAGGAACAATATCTAAAACATCCAAAATTCTTCAAACATCTGACAATGTACCTACTATTATCGCTGTTTCAAGAAACATTAGCCAACAAAATCTAAAAAATCTAAAAAAATTCCCTGTCGAAATAATTATTACTGGAAAAACCTCTGTTAGCATAAAAGCCTTAATGAGCAAACTTCAGAAAAAAGGAATAAAAACAATCCTTGTAGAGGGAGGTGGAACAATTAATTGGCAATTCATTAAAAATTGTCTTTTTGATGAAATATTGATAACAATTTCTCCGTTTATAATTGGAGGTACTGAGGCAATCACATTTGTTCAAGGAAAAGGATTTGAAAAAATCAATCAATCACCTAAACTCAAATTAAAGTCATTTAAGAGGCTTGAAAACCATCTTTTTCTACATTATATCAAAACATAATTATATAAAAAATAGTCTAAAATTGGTTTATTTGTATGAACATTGTATATAATACATAAAGCCAAAAAAAATCTAATGCCTCGATTCTCAGGTAAATCTGAAAATTTGTTATTAAATCTATAGATTAAACTTATTTACAACAAATTCCATTTTATTTCATGAGTAAATCCACAGACGAATCAAAAGATATCTTTACTGAATGCAAAAAAAATGCTGAAAAATTTTTTAATGAAGTTGATAAGTCAACACCGATATACCATCAAACAGCAACAAATATTCAACAAAGCTTTATGGAAGCATGGAAGAATGTAATTAATTCATCTATTGCTTTACAACAAGAATTTGCTTCCAAATCTGGTTTGAATGTAAATATGAATGAAGAAACTATGAAAGCAATTCAAAACATTACTGATCAAGCAATAACAGCATACAAAAATCAAAACAAATTTACTATAGATTCTGCAGAAACTTCAAAAAAAATATTTGATGCATTTAATGAAAATACTAAGACACTTGCTTCATTGAATAAAAATATGATAGAATTGATGTTATCTGCTATAAAACAAAAGACACAAAATTAGACAATTAATTATTTTTTTAATTATACATTAATTTTTTCTCTTATTTTATAAAATTAGAAAATAATATCATTTTAATTTCTCTTCTTAAACAAGAAATTATACTAGATCCTTAAACTAAAAATATTAATATTTTAATAATTCCACAGTCTCATAATTTTAAAAATTTAATATTTCACTCATTGAAACATCTATGCATAAAAATGTTAAACAAAATTTGTAGTTTTTTGTTTACCTTAGTATTAGTAATTCAAATTTTAACTTTTTAACAAAATATTATTTCCCAAGATTGAACTATCTCTTTAATTATTTTAAGTAAATTAATTTTTAATGCCTCTTAATTTTATCTATCCCAAAAAAACACTTAGTTATGCCTAAAAACAAATCCTATAAAACAATTTTGATCCTAAATGTGTAGGTTATTATACTTAATTTAGAGTAAAATTTTAAGAAATTGGCAATAAAAAAGAAATCTACAAAGAAAAAAATTCCAGCAAAAAGAAAAATTGTAACAAAAAAAGTTGCACCAAAAAGTAAATCTACAACAAAGAGTTCTAACAAATCATCAAAATCTAGCAAAAAGGCATTTGGTGGTTATGCAATTAATTTTACAGGACGTAAAGAAACTGTAGAAGATGTTTTTGGTAAGAAACCTATAGCACCAAGTGAAATGACAAAAAAGATTTGGGCATTTGTTAAAGCAAAAAGTCTTGCAAATCGTTAAAACAAATAGTTAACATTAACTCGTTAACTAATTTTATATCTTTTAGTTATTTAACTAAATTAAAAAAAGATATAGATACTTCACTTTTGATATGCATAATATGTCAACCGCATCATTACGAAAAGATCATGATCTTATCGAAAAAGTCATAAAAGCAATGGAGTCTGCAATACAATTACTTATTGATAATAAACAAATCCCTGAATCCATTTTATTGCCTGTGATTGATTTTTCAAAAAATTTTACCGATGTTTGCCATCATAGTAAAGAAGAGAATTCTTTGTTTCCTGCTCTTGAACAAGCAGGAATGCCACGAAACATGGGACCCATTGCTATGATGCTGATGGATCATGAGCGTTCAAGAGAAATTGGAAAACATATGGAAGAATCAGCAAAAGAATATCTTTCTTCAGGAAATTCTCAACGTCTTATCAATGATATGAAGCAATATGTTGAACACATTACTGAACATTTGTGGAAAGAAAATAATAGGCTGTTTATGATGGCAGAAGCTCGATTACAATATGTTTCTGAAAAAGTTGATAAAGAACTTAATGAGATTGAACAAGATAAGCTTAAGGAAACTGGAAAAACTCGAGAGCATTTTGAAAAATTAGCTGAAGATTTATCAAGAAATATATCTAAACAAGGAAACTAATTTGTCTTATAACATTTTTGGTGAAGTTGTAGGCGTAAGAAATACACAAATGGGGATATTGAGATTGATTTCTATCATGAAGATGAGCTTAGTGAATATCGTTATTCATCATATCCTTAAAGATTAGGTAATTTTCCAAAGGAATTGGCAGAAACTTTGGCAACAACTCTAGCATCTGATATCTTTGTTAAAATTTATTTTGAAGACAATGGAAATCCAACTCATATTGAGTTAGAAGAATGTAATTATGATGATGAAGAAATTTACCAGAAATAATCATCTGGAAATCTAAATTTAGAAATCTATCAAATTATTATTTTGTAGCAAAGAAAAAAACTATTCTACGTAATGATGATGTGTAAGATTATCATAAAACCTAACTGATTTAATGTTGACAAACTCAAGCATTCCATATCTTGAAAGCTCTCTTCCAAATCCACTATGCTTGATACCACCAAATGGAATTCTTGGATCTGAAATAACCACATTATTCACACTAACAATTCCTGATTCAATACGCCTTGAAATTTTTTCTGCTTTTTGAAGATCTTTTGTCCAAATACTTGCACCTAATCCAAATTCAATGTCATTTGCAAGTTTTATTGCCTCACTTTCATTTTCAACTATGGTGATTGGAGCAACTGGTCCAAATGTCTCTTCTTTTGCAATTCTCATGTTTGGTTTAATGTTTGTAAGGATGGTTGGTTTGTAAAAGTATCCCTTTCCATCAATTTCGGATCCTCCTAAAAGAATTTCAGCTCCTTTTTCTTTTGCATCTTCTACAATTCCAGAAATAGTCTCTAAACTATCTTTGCTAGATAATGGACCTACATCAGTTTCCATCAAGCTAGGATTTCCTACCTTTAATTGAGATGTTTTTTTAATAAATAATTCAATAAAGTCTTTTGCAATATTTTTTCCAACAAAGAATCTTTTTGATGCAACACAACTTTGACCACAATTGATGAACCTCCCCTTAACTGCTCCTTGAGCTGCTTTTTCAATAATTGCATCATCAAGAACTATGAAGGGATCACTTCCTCCTAACTCTAAAACACATTTTTTTAAATTTATGGCAGCCCTTTCACCTACTTTAGCACCGGCATTTGTACTCCCAGTAAAAGTCACAGCATTAACATCTGAATCAATCAGATGATTTGCAGAATCTACACTGCCTACAACTGTCTGAAATATTCCGTCTGGAATTCCTGCTTCAGCAAAGGCCTTTTCAATTTCTATGCCTGATTGTAAAGTAACCCTCGATGGTTTCATTACAATTACATTTCCTGCCATTAAACATGGTGCAGCAAATCGTAAAGCTTGCCAATATGGAAAATTCCAAGGCATTATCGAACCAATAATTCCTAGTGGCTCAAAAGTCAGGAAACTTTTTCTTGCGTCGGTATTGAGAACTTCATCTGAAATAAAACTATCTCCATGATCAGCATAGAATTCTAAAGCCCATGCACATTTTTCAACTTCTCCAATCGACTCTTTTAGTGCTTTACCCATTTCGGTTGTTGCTATTTTTGCTAGTTCTATTTTGTTCTTTTTTAGATATTCTACTAAATTGTAAATATAGCTTCTTCTTTTCTCATAGTCTTTTTTCCATTCAGGAAATGCTCTCTTTGCCTTACTGACCATCTGAAAGATTTGTTCTCTACCCATCGCATCATATTTTGCAATTTCCTCACCTGTTGCTGGATTTACTGTTACTAATTGATTCAAGGATCTAATCTCCAATTTCTCCATATTTAATTTAGTAACCTATTTCTCAACCTTTTTTAGAATTTTCAGAACTTATTTGACTATAATAACTGGACATCTAGCCTTGTGAATTACATAGTTTGAAACACTTCCTAGAAAGATCTCTGTGGTGGGTCCCTTACCTCTTGAACCAATAATGATAAAATCAACTTTATTTTTGTTTGAAAATTTTACAATATCATAACCTGGGTTTCCTTTAATAATCTGACCTGAAAACTTGGTTTTATTCTTTTCACAAATTTCTTTTGCGTAAATAATAATTTTTGTCCCATGCTTGAGAATTTTCTTTTGAAACCCAATTGGACGAAGCGTAGAGAGCGGTTGTAACAGATCAATTAGAGGGAGCGCTGATATGTCTTTTGGAATAACATAAATCCCAATGATTTGTGAATTTGTAAATTTTGCCAAGTTAATTGCTTCTTTTAATGCACGAAAGGAATTACTTGAACCATCAATTGGTACAAGAATTTTCTTAATTAATTTTCTAGGAATTCTTTTGCTTGCTTGTTTTTTTCTGATCACGTATCATCATCCTTAAAACATTAATTCTAGAATGTTTGTTGCATGTCTTTTTTGATATCATCAATTTTGTTTGAATATGCTTTTTTTGATTTGTCATTCTTTTTCAAATTCAAAACATTACCACATGATGAACACTTGAACATTCCTTCTAATGCATCCTCAAATGTTACTCTCGGACAATCTTCATTGCTACAATGATAAAAATCTGAAGCATTTTCATAATCAAGTCTCTGCTGAAGTCTTTCAGTGATCTTCTTTTTTTGATTTTCAATAAAGTTTTCAACTTCTTCTCTTCTTGTTCTCCATCTATACACAAACCATCCCTTTCGTTCATCTTTGACTCTAATTCCTGTAATGAGTGATTTTCCAAATAGATCATAGAGTACTTTTCTTACCATATTGATTCTCAATCCCGTAGAACTGGCAATTTCTTCATCAGTAGCATCTTCGGCCTTCAAAAGTGATCTTGCGACCTTGAGGTATTCATCTCCCCCAATCATAGATGCTATTCGAACAAAAGGATCTTCGTATTTGTCTACCAACTATATTAATTTCAAATTTTCTATTATTAATCCCTTGTTTCTTTTACTAGAACCTTTTTCCCTTTTTTTGTGGGTATTATTTTTCTTCTACCTCTAGAAAAATCTTTCTTAAATTGCTCTCCTTTCTGGATTCTATCTAAAAGTATGGCTAAAGCACTGATTTCTGAGTGTGGCTGGTTACCAATACTGACATTATAATGAGCAAATTCATAGATTTCTCTTGGCACTTTTTCAGCACCTACTACCACAAGCAGATTTTCTTCTTTTGAAAGTTCCTTTTGTGTATCGTTGATACTCTCTCCATACATTGTAAGGTGTACAATTTTGAAATTCTCTTTTCTTTTCTTTTTAGCAATGGTTCTCCAGCTATCAATAAACTCTACAACAAAATTTCCACCCCATGTTTTGTTAATCTTTTTTATAGTTTCTTTAATTTCTGGATTAACCTCTGTCATGAATATTTTTGAAGCCCCAAAAGCACGTGCTACAAGAGCAACATGCGTTGTTACTCTATCATCTCTAATTATTCTTTGGCCAATTCTTAAAACTTCAATCATCATAGTTTACATTCAATTTTTTTCATTTAAGGTAATCTTTGTTTGTCCATAATTTCTTTGACAAGTTTCTTTAATTCATTTAGATTTTGGCCTGTTTTTGAAGAAATGGCAATTCTTTTTTTATTATCATTTAGATTAAGTATCTCAATTTTTTCTTCAATTTGTTCTTTTAATAATAAATCTGACTTGTTCAAAGTAAAAATTATTTTATCTCTTTCAACTCCCAGATCACTTAATGTTCGCATACAACTTGTAAATTTCTTTTTCAAATCAAAAATAGAATCACTTATGTCAATTACTAGAATGAGTATATCTGTATAAAGTAGCTCCTCTAATGTTGATTTGAATGCATCAATCATATATGCCGGAAGTTTACTGATAAAGCCTACTGTATCTGCAATTAAAAATGGTTCACGATTTATAGTTATTCTTCTAGTAGTGGTTGAAAGAGTAGTGAATAATTCATGACTTTGTTCACGAGTTTCTCCAGTCATTTTATTAAATAATGTAGTCTTTCCTGCAGATGTATATCCTGCAAGTGAAATTGTTTTAAATCCAATTCTTTTTCTTCCCTGACGATGAAGCTCCCTCTGTTTTCCAGCTTTTTCCAGCTTGATCTTTATAGTTTGCATTCTATGCTTAATATCATTATAGTATACATCCACCTCAAATTTTCCAATACCCATAAATCCTGGCTGTTCTCCCATACTTGAAAGACGAACTTTTTCTTTTGCTCTTGCCATCTCATATCTTAATTGAGCTAATTTTACTTGGAGCTTTGATTCTGCACTTGATGCTCTACTTTCAAAGATTTCAAGAATTAGTGCTTCTCTATCTAAAACTTCTCTATGGAGAACTGAAGCCAAATTATAATTTTGACTTGGTTTTAAGATCTCATCAAAAACTATGACATCTGGCCTTAATCTCTCTGTAATACCTTCTAATTTTTCTAAAACCCCTCCACTAATTCCGTACTTTGGTTTTTTGAGAAAATTTTGTTTAACCGTGTGAACGATTTCGTACCCTGCTGCATCACATAGCCCAATTGCTTCAGTAATCATATCTTCCTTATCGTATGTTATCAAAATTGCAGATTTCATTTTACTTTCAATTATCCATCGAAATATCGCTAGAGTTTAAACTTGTATGTCCTTTTATGGAAAAAATTATTCAATTTTCTTTAACGTCTTCTCAATGTTCATGTTTAGAACAATTTCTGAAATGTCACTGGCATATTCTGCAATTCTTCTAATATTTTCAGTAATTCTTCTAATCCTATAAATCTCTTCATCGTCTTTGAGTGATTTTGAGGCATCTCTAACCTTTTTCTCATATTTTGAAATTAGACTAGTTTTCTCAATGGTTTTTTCTGCTTGAGTATAATCTTCTTTAAATAATGCAAGACAAGAATCATCTAGTACTGAAAGAGAGAATTCATTCATTTCTTGAATTTTATTTATAATTTCTTTTCTTATGGGCTTTTTAAATTCTAGAATATCTTTTGCAACAAATGCTGCATGATCTCCAGTCCTCTCTATATTTTTGACAACAAGTCTATATCCTAAACAATTTCTTGCATTTCTTAATCCCATTTCTTTTAACATATGTTCATTTTGAATTGCAATCTTTAATTGACGAATAATGTAAAAACCAAATCTATCTACTTCGTCATCCGTATTAATTACTTCTTGAGCGAGATCCAAATTGTTTTCCTTTACTGCTAGAATTGCATCACTTAACATTGATTTTGCAAGATGAATCATCCTCTTAAATGCTCCATCAACTGATAGTTCTAATAAGTTTACTAAAACTTGCACTGTAATTCCTACACTAGAATCTGAAATAATTTCAGAACCCATTAACATTCTTTTCACAGCTTCTTTCACAGTGTTTCTTTGACTTGGACTTAATCTCCCAGTTTTAGGCTTTACATTAATTGTCTTAAATCCCAAAAAATACAGAGAAATTAATTTTCTAACAATTGAAGATACTTCTTCAGTATCTATCTCAATGGTCGCCTCTTCTTTTTTCTGAATAAATGCTTCAATTTTAGGTGGATACAACTCTAATGTAGATGAACCTTTTCTAGCCATTCTAATTTGATCACCCTGTTTTAATCCAAGATCTACAATCCATTGTTTTGGCAATGAAACAATATATGATGATTTACCAGTAAACTGAATTTTTCTTGTTTCTTCCCGCTCTTCCATAAACTAAAGACAAAAATCTTATCTATATAGTTTGGTTTGGAATATATGTTCTTACATTGAACTAATATTTAGAAAAGATTGGATTATTGATATGGATCAATTTCTAAAGCTGAAATATACTATTGACGCATTATTTGGAAATGGTGTTTCAAAATATTTACCTAAAGATATTGAAATGACTTTTTCCAGAAAAAATGGAAGAATCAAAACTGTATCTCATCATGGAAAATTATTGTGTACTTTAAGAATTGATGGTGGTCTGGCAATTAGCCCATATTTTGCACAACTGCTATTAAAAAATAAAAAATTCAAAGAAAATTGTTTGGAGGTAAATTCGAATGCAGCACCCTTCGTTGAAGAAGGCAGATCTGTATTTTGTAAGCATGTTGTTTGGTGTGGGAAAAACATTCGAATCACATCTGATACACCAGTGTTATTTAATGATAAAGTAATTGCTGTCGGCAAAGCCGTTCTTTCTTCAGAAATGATTTCTGATTTTTATAGAGGAATGGCAGTCAAAGTTAGAGATAGTTTAAAAAGTCGTTAAGGAGAAATATCGTTATGATGCGAGGCGGTAATCGTGAAATGCGAAGAATGATGGATAAGATGGGATTAGATATGAAAGAGATCCCAAATGTTCAAGAGGTTATCATCAAGACTGATAAAAAGGAGATAATTATTTCCAAGCCATCAGTCACTGAGATGAAAGCCAAGGATAATTCAATTTTTACAGTAACTGCTGATTCATATGAAGAAAGAGAGTTAGAGGTACCAATATTTTCAGAGGAAGACATTCAACTTGTAAGTCAACAAGCGGGAGTAGATGAAGAAAAAGCAAAAAATGCACTTGAGGAAGCCAAAGGCGATCTTGCACGTGCAATCCTGCTTTTGACAGCCAGTTAAAAACTATATAACCTCAAATTTGACATAAAACTTGCTAAAATTGAATGATTTAAGTAATGGATTTGAAGAACTTACTATATCATGAGCAGCATGGCTGAATCAAGGGTTACTGGGATTATTCAATCTCTTAATGGACTTGAGGATGATCTCGATTCACTAAATAGCAAAGTTGCTGATATGAAAAAACAACTTTTTGTAAAGGCTCAAAATGAAATTGACAAACTTGTTGAAAAGATCAGGAAAATGGCCACTAACGAGGCTGAACTCATAATCAACGCCTCAAAAGACAAGGCTAATGCCGAATCCGCAAAAATTACTCAAGAAGGAGAGGCAAAATTATCTGAAATTCAGTCAAATATTGATGCTAATTTTGATGAAGCAGTAAAACATGTTGTGTCAACTGTTTTGAAGGCATAAAACCTAAATCATACATTTCATCTCTCGAAATATCGATCCATTAGTTAATACTCGTATTGCAATTGCTACTACATATGGTAAACCATATTATAGATTTTCAAATTCTCTAAAAACCCTTAATCTTTCATTTGATTCAATTTTACCAACAGATATCTCAAATTATGATGGTCATTTAGTTTTAACAACTAGAAATGAAGCCCCAAATGATTGTAAAAAACCAATGCTTCATGAAGATATCTTTGAACAACATCCAACTGTAATGCGTGGATTGATGATCCAAAAACTAGATCTAGGATTTGACCCAGAAGAGTTAGTAATTGGAGTTGATCCTGGTCAAATGACTGGATTATCTGTATTCTATTATGGACGTGAAATTGAAAGCTCGTTTCACTCATCAGTTAATAAATTGATAATGCATATTATTCAAATTTTGGGAGGTTTGAGAGCTAAAAGAAAAATTGTTAAGATAGGTAATGGAAATATGATCATTGCAAAAGAAATTGCAAACATGCTTAATCTAAAATTCTGTTCTTCTTTTGAATTGGAATTTGTTGATGAAAGAAAAACTAGCTTAAAAATTAAAAATTTTAATCAAAGAGGAAAACGAGATATGCTTTCAGCAAAATACATCTCTCAAAGAGATGGATATCGATATTCTATCTTGCCACTATCAATTACTGGATAATTTTTAAAATATTTAAAAATCCTTATAAATGAAAAATATTGTTTTGGTTAAAATATGATATACGTTTTATTTTTTAAAAAATGAAATTTTTGATTAAACAAATATTGAAAAACATTTTTGATAAATTTAATCCTAAATTAGCTATACATATTTATTGAAGATTTTTTTCTTTTTTTTAAAACAAATAACTATAATGAATTATTTTATTCAAATTCTTACATTATTTTAAAAAATTAATCAATTAATTCTCGATCCATGCTTATATACCTATAAATTCTATATTTATTTACAAAGATGACTTGTAAAGGAATTTGTGTTCGATATAAGGCTCAAAAGCCTGTAGGTACTGGAAGGTATGCTTCTGGACAACGTCGATGCCAAATTTGTGAAATATTCATCAAATGGGAAGGTCTTTGGTGTCCGTGTTGTGGATATAGACTCAGAACAAAACCACGTAATCTCAAATACAAAGCAAAACTTCGTGCTAGAGTAGAAGCTGATTCAATTGAAGCAAAAGCAATTTCTGAAATTCCTGAAATTGAAATAGCAGAGATTAAAACAAAAGCAAAAACCACCAAAACTAAAACTACAAAAACAAAAAAAACTCCATGTCAATATTGTGAGAAACTACTTCTCAATATTGAAAAACATGAAAAACGTTGCAAGAAAAATCCAAATGCTGAAGTTAAAGCCTCTCCAAAAACTGAATCAATAGCAATAAAAGCATAAGATTTGTTCAAAGTTTATTGAGCTCTCTGAATGGGTTTTTACAAAAAACCATAAATTTGGAGAGCCGCAGTTTTTCTTTACGCATTCAAAAGTTTGAAAATGGATATTTTGTTTCTATATCTGAAGGATCTAACAAAATAGGTTCGATGGTGGTTTCATTAGCTACTGGCCCTACTCCTATTACCACAACTGTGATTCCATCTAAATCTAACTCCCTTTTTCTTAAATTAACAGCTGAAAGAATTAGTACAAGAATGAAAGGAATTGCTATTATTTCTTCATTTATTCAAAAAGAATTAGAAACTAATACTGTAAAAGCCTTAATGACGGAAATAATGGATATGATTAGAATTGACTGATTTAAGAAATTACTTATCACTTGTCAAAAAAACTGGCGAATTAAAAACTATAAAAAAACTCGTTTCTACAAAATATGAGATCGCAGGAATTACTGCAAAACTTGATGGTTCTCATGCAATTTTGTTTGAAAATATTAAAGAAAGTAACTTTAGCCTAGTTTCTAATTTAGTTGGTACACGAAAAAGGTTTGCACTAGCAGTTAAAAGTTCTGAGGCTAAAATACATGAAAATGTTATAAAATCAATTAAAAATGCAAAAAAACCTAAAGTGATTTCCTCTGGAAAATTTATGGAAAATAAATCTAAAGACTTGTCTATTCTTCCTATAGTGACTCATTTTGAAAAAGAATCAGGCCCTTTCATAACTTCTTCAATTGTATATGTAAAAAACCCAGAAACTGAAAAACAGAATTTATCATTTCATAGAATGATGCCAATAGACAAAACACATTTTTCAATTAGAATGGTTGAAGGTCGCCATTTACATAGATGTTTTATGAATGCAAAAGAACATGATGAAGATCTGAAGATTGCCATCACCGTGGGTGTACATCCTGCCATTTCAATAGCAAGTGCGTATCAAGCTGAATGGGGTAAGGATGAAATTGATATCGCAAATTCGCTTTTAGGAGAGAAACTTACACTCTCAAAACTTCCATTCTCAGATTTGAATGTACCATCTGGCGCAGAAATTGTCATGGAAGGAAAAATTTTACGTGATAAGACACATCCTGAATGGATGGTAGAAATGCTTCAAACATATGATCACCATCGTTCCCAACCAGTTTTTGAATTAGAAAATCTATTCTTTAGAAATAATCCAATTTATCATGATGTTTTATCAGGCTTCTCAGAACATAGACTACTAATGGGAATGCCTATAGAGTCTAAATTAAATAGAGATCTAAAAAAAGAATTTTCTCAAACGAAACAAATATCAATGACAAATGGTGGTTGTAATTGGTTACATGCAGTAGTGCAAATAAAAAAGAGAACAGAGTCTGATGCCAAAAAAATCATCAAGAAAACATTTGAATCCCACCGTTCATTAAAACAAGTTACAGTTGTAGATGAAGATATTGATCCTAATAATGCCGAGGCAGTCGAATATGCAATGGCTACACGATTTCAAGCTGACACAGATCTTATTATTTTGAAAAAAGTTAGAGGCTCTAGTTTAGACCCATCAAGTGATCAAAAGAAATTACAAACTGCTAAGATGGGTATTGATGCTACAAGACCTCTCTCTAAGAGACTTGAAGGATTTGAATTGGCAAAAATTCCAAAAATTAATAAAATTAAATTGGAAAAATACTTTTGATAAAAAAATTCGTCTAGACTGATTAAATTAAATGGGATGATTTCTGAATAATCATATTGGAAAATAAGTCTGAAGATTATTTTCGACAGTATTTAAAAAATATAACAAATGATCAACTAATTCAGTTTTATGACGATGTAGAGTGGACACCATTTCCAGTGCTTGTAATAAAGGAATATCAACATAGATTTAAAGCAAAAAATAAAAAAGATGTCATTAAAAAATTAAAGATACATGCTGAATTAGCAAAGAAAAGAACTAGTGAATTACACTCCATTGCAAAAAAGCGAAGCTCAACAGTCTCAAAAAAAATTCTAAGTAAAGGAAAAAAACTATCTAAATCTGTTGAAAATACAAAGTACTTAGCATCATCAGAAAAAAATCTTATAATTTTAGTTAAATTAGGAGAATTAAATAAAAAAGGAATAATTACCGATAAGGAATTTCAAGATAAAAAAAAGGAGATATTAAAGAGAATATAAAATGTCGACTAAAAATTTTACAAAATCGGAAAAAAGTCCAGATGAATCCCATGCTGAAGTAATAATCAGAATGTTTCCATCAGATGCTAATCCTGCGGGTAATGTTTTTGGTGGAGAAATTTTGAAACATATAGACATGGTTGCAGGAATAGTTGCTCAAAGACATTCTCAATCAAATGCAGTAACAGTTAGTATGGATAGTGTAAATTTCATCAAACCTGTCTATGTTGGCAATGTTTTGAAACTCAATGCAAGAATAAACTATGTTCATAATTCCTCAATGGAAATTGAAGTAAAAGCTGAAGCTGAAGATATTGTCACTGGAATTAGAACAATTACTGGTACAGCATTTGTTACTTTTGTTGCATTAGATAAAAATGGAAAACCTACACCAGTTCCTAAACTAATGCTAAAAACAGATGAAGATCGAACAAAATTTGAAGAGGGAAAATTTAGAATGCAAGAAAGACTAAATCATCGTCAGAAGGCATAATTCCTTCATTAATGGATTAGTTTAAGAGTCACTAAAATCTTACACTATATAATGTCAGAAGAAAAATCAAACGAGTGGGATTCACTATGGCAAGAATATTCTAAATCTCTAGAAAACTGGAAAAACCTTTTTGAGCAAATTCAAAGTGCAAATAACGATATGCAAGCTAAATTTAATGAAGTTTGGAGAAAAGCATCCAAAGAATCTAGTGCAGAAACTATGAAATTATTTGCAGAAAATTGGCAAAAGGCACTTGCTGATGCTGGAATGAAATCCTATAAAGAATTTAGTGAGGCATGGCAAAAAACACTTAGTGATTCTAGTACTACCGCTTTCAAACAATTTGCAGAAAATTGGCAGAAGTCTTTTAGTTCATCTGGAATGGAACAAATGCAGACCTATGGTGAAATAATGAAAAAATTTTCGGAAACCTGGAAATCTATGTGGCCAAAATCCCAATCCTAAACTAAATCGCAAAAAAACCTTTACTTTCTTTTTACTTGCATTAGCCTAGAAATTATGACATCTGTTAGCGTTACAATTTATATGTTATTTCTCGAAGAACTTATTCTAGCCCTGATCTCTTCTGTTGTTTTTGGAAAATTAATCATATTTCATTTTATCATGGAATATTTTCATAAAAAGAATTACACAATGGTTTCTAATGGCAATTTTTATAATAAATCCACTTTCATAAAAAATCTTTCATAGAATCATAGACTGTTAATAAAGAAAAAATAAAATAATTTGGTTTTTTAAAAATATGTCATCATCTCACTGATGCCCGTTTTTTAGTAACTTTTCGTGCTGGGCGTGTAGGTTTTAGTATCTTTAGTTTTGATTTATCCGTAGCTATACTCTTACCGTTTTTCTGAGCTTTTCGTCTAGCTGCATTTCGTGTTTCTTCTTCTTTTTGCAACTTTTCCAATTCCTCAGAACTAGTTTTACGAGTTTTATTTGTAACCATACTCTCTATATAGAGAATTGAAACTAATAAGACTTTAAAAAAAATCTAAAAGAATTAAAACACAATACTAACTTGATTATGTATTAATGACACAAAGTCAATGTTTTATTGAATTATATAGCTTTAATGATTTGGCACGATTTGTTTGTGCATTTAGAGAGTATCCTCTTAGAGTATATTCTCATGATTTATCTGGAACTAGGGTTTTATCTAGCAGTTTAAACCTTGCAAACACTCTTCTTGTGTTTTATACTCCTATGACAAAATTTGGAAGATACATTTCTTATCAAGCATCTGCTGGAAAAGAGTATTGTGATGTTGTTGAATTAACTAAAGACATTTCCACATATGCACCAATTATTCATATGGAATCAGAAATTTCACCACTACCAACAAAATTAGATAAAATATCTGATATATTTTATCCAATTCGAGTAAAAGATATTGGTAGTTTGGCTCGATTAACATATAATCCTGAACTGGCAGAAGAACAAAATCTTACATTATATGCACTTCCCCACAAAAATTCTTGGGTAATAGGATATCTTACATCAATAGAAATGGATAATGTCTACTATCAATTTAATTATGTTGAATTAGATTCTGAACCAGTAAAATCATTTGTAAAATATCAGGGACATATAGGAAAAGAACCAGAATTCTCTGACAACTTTGAACATGGCTTTTCTTACCTTCCAATAATCAAAACAAAATCTGAGCATGAAATTTTTGGATTTAATAGAGACTTCTAATTCAAAATAATGGCATTCACTTCTATTTTGTAATATGCCTAATTTTTTCTCTTGATTCTGTTAAAAATCGCTTTAAAACTGAAATGTATACTTCGGAGGCATAAGCAATTTCATAACTCTCATTTTCTCTAATTTGTATAAATGTGGAAGCTATTACTTGTTTTTGATTTACTTTTGGCTCATTGTTTAATATTCTCTTATTATTAAGAATCTCTAAAAATACTTGAATATTTCTTTTAATTTCTATCTCTAATTCCTCTTTAGATCTTAATTTGTTATCTGTTAAATTTACCAAAATTTCTTGATTGATATCTTTGAAGTATCGTTCTTTAGCTCTTAACATGATCTTGATTTTTGGTAATTTGTCACTTTTTTTTTGAAATTCAGTTACCTCTTTTATAAAATTTGGATAGGGAGTTTTATGTTCATCTTCAAATTTTTTCTCAAACCAGTCTACAAATTCTAATGCTTTTTTATCTTTTTTTATTAATGCTTTTTTATAAAATCTTTCTTTATTACAATCTTTTAAAATAAATAATCCAAAATCAACACTTGCCTCTTCAAAAATTCTATCATATATTTGATTTATATATTTTATAAATAATTGAAAAAAATAATTCACATAAAATGGATCTGGTTCAAAATGTTTAATTTGATTTAAATAAAATTCACATTCTTCTATTTTTTCTTCAATATTCATTATTGTTAAACAGATCTATCATCTCTAAATTTAGATTGTTTTTTTAATATTATGGATAATTCCTTAAAAATTTCATTAACGCTAACATCTACAAGATTTATCGTTGCATTTTCAATTACTATTTGTTTTTCAAATTTTTCTTTCAATGCAAATGAAACAGATGACCAATGAAGTATTCCTTTTAATTGTTCTTCTACGGTAGCATTAGTTGTTGGAAAATTTGCAGGTGAAAATACAATTCCGTTTGTCCATTGCATAGTAGGAATTGCACCTCCTGATGATCTTGTACTAAAGGCAATTTGCTTTACCCAGTCATCAAATTTGTATTCTATTACTTCATGAATTACTAGCTTTTTCCATGGTTCAATTAAAATTTCCACTTCATAAAGGTATTAGAAAAACCAATTATAATCGTATTTTTTTATCTCTAGAGTATATATCATCCATAATTCTTATGCATAAATTAAATTCTGACTATTTTATTATAATTATATCATAAATAATGTGTTTACATGATTCTATAATACCTAAATTTTAAAGAATTTCTCAATATTACAATTTAGGTCTTATTCTGTGTTAATAAAATCAATGCAATTTGAAATATTATCACATTAAACCTTAACTAATGTTGTTTAATTTGAAATACTTGATTTTTGAACTTAATAGAAATAATATATTTTGATGATTCTCAATTCTAATTCCTGCAAGACCAAATAATTTGGTAAGAGGTAAGAATTAAAAGATTATCCAATTTTTTGATAATTTCTGAACGTTACTCAATAATTTTTAAACCCTATGTTTTCTGTATTTTCTTACACCATTACTTTTCCATATGATTGATATAATTTTCTGTTAACAATTATGTTATGTTATTGCTTAATTACTAGAAACTTATCAGTTCTCATTGTATGGATAAATGGGCAGATTTTGTAATTTCCCAAGTTAATTATGATTCAAACCACTTAATCTCTAAAGCCAAACGACATAAAGACTCTGAAAAAGGTATTGAGGAAGGAAATATTGTTGATAGGCTCACCATTATATCTGACATAAAAAATCACTTAGAGTACATTACAATTTACAGCGGTCTTTCATCTTGGAAGCGAGGTCATAGAATTAGAACATTTCAAATTGATGGACAACCTTATTTTCGAATAGATGAAAATAAAGTAAAGTTGGATTATTTAGGAGATTTACCTGAGGTATCCTCTCCTAAGATACTCTCTATACCAGAACCAATAGAGGAAGAAGCTACTCCTGAGCAATTATCCAGATTAGCACAATTAGAAGCACAAATCCAAGAACTAGAATCACAACCTGCAAAACCACTACCCAGTCCAAGAGGCTCATTACCAAAGCAAACAACTACAGAACTTCCACAAGAACTAGATCTTGTACCAGCACCAATAGAGGAAGAAGCTACTCCTGAGCAATTAAGAGACGATGAATCTAAAAAAATAATTGAAAAAATTGATAATAACATCGAGCAAGAAATTATCCAAATCTTGCAAAAACAAAATAAAAAATTAAATCATATTGAAAATAAACTTCAAAGCTTATAGAATTAAAATAAAATCTATCAGTAAAGTTTGTTAATAATTCAAATTGTTTCATATTAAATTTAATCCAAGATTTTATTATAATTTTGATAGTAATTTGTGTTACAGATTAGTAGGATCTCAATGGGTGCTCCAAAATTTTTTGTTAGATAATTAATCTTAAACCTATTATTACTTCAATTTTATCTATTAAAAAAATTCGTTACGCACTGATCTTATTCTAATTAGAATAATTGTAGTGATTAAAAACAGCTTACCTTCTTACCATATTGATATAACGTTTTCTCTAACTCCATTTAATAATGCAATAATTTTAATTTTTGGAGAGCACGTTCTTCAAATTATGCTATCTCTTCAAGTTTAATTTCCAACTTAAAATTTTTTTACATTTATCTTGTTTGCCAAGCTTCATTAAATCGTTTAATAGCTTCTTGATATGCGTTAATTGAATCATCTCCTGATGTTTTTAAGAATTTTTCCCATTGCGCGTTAAATTTTTTTATTGTTTCAATGTTAGTTTCCTTAAAAATATTCTCAATCATTTTTGTTTGCTGTTTAATGTATTCCGGTCCAATTTCCTCCCATGTTTCTTCCCAACTTGAACTAACTTTTCTCAATAACTCTGCATCTGATTCAAGAGCTTTTTGACAAGCATCATGATATGTCATTAATATCTCGTTTGTGGCCTTTTGCCATTGTGCAAGAGATTCTTTCCATACACTCAAGGCAGAATTATACTCTCTCCAAGCTTTTTCAAATTCTGGTTTTGATTTAGATTCCAACTTTGTTTTTGCTTTAGTTACTAGTTTTTTTGGCCTAGATTCTTTCTTTATTGCCTTCTTTAGTTCTGTTTTTTCCTTGATTGCCATAATTGTAATTTTAAATAGTAGGTGTTAAGTCTTTCAAAAATCCTAAAGACAAAAAATTTCTACCTAATATTATTTAAATTCTGAAGATCTGGTAAAATGTGGCTCATATTTTTCATTTTTTTTGATGAATAGTTTATAATGATACTCACATAGGTTTCTTTTTTCTTTAAATGCAATCTTTACTGACTTAATGGCTTTCATTTTACACTCTGAAATACTACACTGCATATTCATTTTTATCTCTGTTAATTAATCAAATTTTGAAATGATATTTTGTAACTACTGCTAACTTTTTATGATTCTTTATTTTTAAAAAGTTATGACTGAAGATGAAAAAGGAAAACAATTTTTAGAATTAATTGATAAGCAAAATAATCTTCAATGGAATATTGTTTCTAAATTAACTGCACTAGTGAAATCTGATTGGAATTCAGAAGATATAAAAAATGATCTTGAATTATTAATTATTCAACATTCAGAAATAACAAAGGAACTAAACAACATAGAGTAAAAATAGTCTTTATAATGCTGAGTCTATCATTAATGCTATGAATAAAACTGCTAAATATGGACTAGAAAATTTGAATAATGCCCACGATGCTTTTTCTATTGGCTTTGCAATAACCCATGCTGATAAAACTATCATTACAACTCCTGACACAATAGCAGTCCACAAATATGTTGCACCTACCATCGGTTCTCCTTTTTCAGTTGTCAAAAAGAATGGTACAATTGAAAATAACACCATAACAAAAGTTGAAATTGCAATAGTCCTTGCAGAAGTCTTTTCAGATTGAACAGCAGTTAACATTGGAACTTTTACTTTGTTATAATCCTCTTTGAAATGTAAAGTTAGGGCCCAAATATGCATTGGAATCCATATGAAAACTAATCCTGCCATTGCAAGACCCATTGTCCATAAATCAGACATTGTCACTGCAACCCATCCGATCATTGGTGGTGAACCACCACATAATCCTCCTAAAATTATGTTTGTCCTTGAATTTCGTTTTAATACATATGAATATACAAGCACATTATTTAACAAACCAAATGCGATAAATCCTGTAGCCCACGCACCTTGTTCTAAAGTAGTTGTAAATGAAATTCCAAATGCCAATACAAGCGAAATTCCAGCCAAAACCAATCCAAAGTTTCTTGCTTTTTCAGCTGGATGGATTCTTTTTGATGGGAGAGGTCTTTTCTTTGTTCTTTCCATTATTGCGTCTATATCTCTATCATGATAATTTGTCAGAGTATTTGCAGCTGCAGAACCTGCTGCAACGGAAAATAGCATTAAGGCCCAGGTGGATGGAGATACAGCAATTTCATAAATGTTGGCTGCAGTTAAAGTTGCTCCAAAAGCAGTAAAAACTAGTAAATACCAAATTTTTGGTTTTGTTAACTCATAATAAACTGCAATACGTGATTCTGATTTTTGTTTTTGCACTGTTAGCCACTGTCCTTTGATTGCATATATGGCATTGCTTTTACGCGTGTTTTCATCTCTATGAATGACTCTGATGACTGAACACCTTCAATTCGTCCAATATGCTCTGAAATTATTTTATGGATCTGATCTAATGATTTAGCATACATAGTTACTAAAATATCAAATCTACCTGTTACTTCAGCAATTTCTCTAACTCCATTAATCATGAATAATTCTTCAATAATATGATCTCTTTTTTTTGTATCCATATTGATTCCTGTTAATGCTTTTACATTATAACCAAGCTCAGCATCGTTAACAACAATAGTAAATCGTTCAATTAACTTTCTTTTGACAAGTCGTTTGATTCTAGAATATACTACTGATGCATTAACATTGATTTTTTTTGAAAGCCTTGGAACTGAAATTGACGCATCATTTGATAATTCTGATAAAATTTGCAAGTCCAAATTATCAACTTTGACCATTTAAAACACCTTAAACGATCTGGATTTTTGGTTCTTATAAAGTTATTATTGAAAAAATTTCAAAAAATTTCTATATTTTTCCTTTTTTGTAAAGCATTTCTGCTAACAAAACTGCACCTTTTGCTGAACCCATTTTCTTGTTATGTGAAAATAACATATACTTCAGGCCATTTTCAAATAATTCTTCTTTTTCGACACGGCCGATAGTTGTAGTCATTCCACCGCCAACTTCTCTTTCCATTCTTGGTTGAGGCCTTGTTGGATCTTGGTGAAATGCATAGTAATCTTTTGGTGCTGAGGGCAACCCTGCTACTGAGATTTCTTTATTGTATTGCTCATACGTATTTTTAACTAATTCTGGATCAATTGGTTTTTGAGTTTCAACAAATACCGATTCAGTATGTCCATCAATTACTGGCACACGTGTGCATGTACAGCTTACTTTGATATCTGCATCCTCAATCTTACCATCTTTTAATTTGCCTAAGATCTTTTTTGTTTCAATTCTAACTTTTCCTTCTTCTTTTGGAATATAGGGAATAATGTTGTCTGTAATTCCCATTGCTGATACTCCAGATTTTCCACCTCCTGAGATAGCTTGCATTGATGTCATCATGACCTTTTTTGCACCATATTTTTCAAGTAGTGGTTTTAGTGTTATTGCAAGACCTGTAGTAGTACAATTTGGAAGTGGTGCTATCCAGCCTTTCCAATTACGATTTTTCTTTTGTATGTCAAGAAGTTCTGCTTGTTCATCATTAATACCTGGAATCAAAATTGGAACATCTTCTTCATATCTATAAGCTGAACTAGTTGAAATTACAGGAACCTCAGCTGCCATTTTAGTTTCAATATCTCTTGCAGCTACTGATTCTATAGACGAAAATACCAAATCTAGTTGAGAAGTATCAAGTTCGTCAATTCTTTTCACAGTCATATCTTTGATATATTCTGGAATCTCACCACCAACATCCCATCCAATAATTCCACTTTCATCTCTAATTGCATCAAGATATTTTTTTCCAGCAGAACGCTCCGAGGCTGCAATTTGAGTTACTTCAAACCAAGGATGATTATGTAAAGATTGAACAAATTCCTGACCAACTGCACCAGTTACACCAATTATTGCTACTTTTTTCTTCTCCATAATCTAGTCATTAGAAATTTCAATTAATAATCGTTTTTGATATACCAAAAGATACTATATTACATAACACCATTTGGAACTATGAAAATAAAAGCAAAAACTCTAATTAAAACATACAAACCTATAGTTCATGGTGGTTTACTCTCAAAAGATACCTCTATTTCTGGAATTTTAGATTTTAGTTCAAATATCACTCCTATCGGCATGCCTAACCAAGTAAAAAACACCATCAAAAGGCAAATTGGAAAAATTGAGAATTATCCTGATATTCATTCTTCTAAACTATTGTTGGCACTTGAAAAATATACCAAACAATCAAGTTCAAACTTGATTGTAGGAAATGGTGCAATAGAAATAATATATAATTTCTGTAATACATTTTTGTCAAAAAATACTCCTGTATTGATTCCAGTTCCCACATTTGGAGAATATGAAGCAGCTTCAAAATTGAATACCTCAAAAATTTCTTTTTTTAAAACAATGGATTTGACAAAAAATCTTAATACTTTTATCTCAAAAATTCCAAAAAATGGGTGTATCTTTATTTGCAATCCTAATAATCCTACCGGAAAATTAATTCGAAAAAAAAATTTATTACACATTATTCGTAAAGCAAAAAAACATAACTCCATAGTTTTTGTCGATGAATGCTTTATTGAATTAGTTCCACAATCTAATGAATCAATAATTTCAAGTGTGAAAAAATTTGATAATATTTTAGTTCTTAGATCTCTCACTAAATCATTTGGTCTTGCAGGAATTAGAATTGGATATGCAATCTCATCAAAATATATTATTTCTATTCTAAAAAAAATTAAAATACCTTGGAGTGTAAACTTGATGGCTGAATATGCAGGAATATCTGCATTAAATAATCCATCTCATATTTTAAAATCAAAATCTATTATAAAAAAAGAATATAATTTTCTAAAAAATAAAATTTCAATGATTGATGGCCTTGAATGTATAAACTCATCTACAAATTTTATTCTAATTAAAACAAACCAAGACTCAACCAAGTTACAAAAAAAGTTACTTGAAAAAAAAATTCTTGTACGAGACTGTAAGAATTTTTATGGATTAAATAATCATTTTATTAGAATTGCAGTAAAATCTCATAAAGATAATCTTAAACTTGTTAAGGCATTGGAGAAAACTAAATGAAATCCTTAATGATTCAAGGTACCTCTTCAGGAGCAGGTAAAACTACACTAGTTACAGCTTTGTGCAGAATTTTTTCTGATAAGGGATTTTCTGTCGCTCCATTCAAATCTCAAAATATGTCAAATTATTCATATGTTGGAAAAAATTTCGAAATATCTCGTGCTCAGGCTATTCAAGCTATAGCTGCAAGATGTAAAATCACACCTGATCTTAACCCAATTTTTCTTAAACCCGTTGGAAACTACTATAGCATCATCTATCTTCAGGGAAAAAAATTCAAGAAAATGCATGCTACAGAATATTACCAAAAATTTGTAAGAACAAAAGGATTGAATTTGGCAACAAAATCACTTTATCACTTACAAAAAAATTATGATATCGTAATTTTAGAAGGTGCAGGCTCACCTGCAGAAATTAACCTAGAAAAATTTGATATCGCAAATATGAAAATGGCAGAGAAAGCAAATTCTCCAGTATTATTAGTCACTGATATTGATAGAGGTGGTTCATTTGCAAGTATTGTTGGTACCTTGTCTCTATTGGATAAACCATATCAAAAACTAGTCAAGGGTTTTATAATTAATAAATTTCGAGGGGATGTAAATATTTTAAAACCTGGATTTAAAAAAATTAAAGAAAAAACAAAACGACCTGTATATGGTACAATTCCTATGCTGGATTTCAATTTACCTGAAGAAGATTCTCTAAATGTTAAAGCAAAAGATTTGTCATGGACTAAAAAAAACATTGATAATATTGATTCAGAAATTGAAAAGATTAGCAAATTTATTACTAAAAACTTGAATATCAAAGAAATTGAGAGGATTATTAAATGATAATTGAGTCTGTGTTGATTGTATTTTTTGCACTAATATTCGATTTCTTTTTGGGTGATCCAAAAAATAAATTTCATCCAACTTTTTGGATTGGTTCACTAATTGCAAAATTAACTCCTTTTTTTAAAAACTCTTCAGAAAATTTAGAAAAAATTGGTGGTATCTTTATAATTTTTATTTCAGCTGGAATTGTATCATCTTTAATAATTTCACTAGAAATAGGAATTGAATTAATAACACTAGACTATCTGACCATGATTATTTCTATTATTGTTGGAACAATTTTGTTAAAAGTAACTATTGCCATTAAAGGAATGGAAAGACATGCTCTATCAGTTGTTAAATGTTTAGAACGAGATGATATCTTGTCTGCAAGGAATAACCTATCGATGATAGTAAAAAGGAATACAAAAAATTTGGATAGAAACCATGTTATTTCAGGTATTATAGAGAGTATTAGTGAGAATACTGTTGATGGTATAACAGCACCATTGTTCTATTTTGGGTTATTTGGTCTTCCAGGCGCATTTGTTTATAGAGTAATTAACACTGCAGATTCAATGATTGGATATAAATCGAAAATTTTCAAAAATATTGGATGGTTCGGAGCACATTGTGATACCTTTTTGAATTACATCCCATCAAGGCTTACTGCTTTTGTGATGGTTCTAAGCGCTATGATTCTTAAAAATGACTGGAAAAAATCATATAAAATAATGATTAGGGACGGAAAGAAAACTGAGAGCCGTAATGCAGGGTATCCTATGGCAGCTATTGCTGGTGCATTAGGGAAAAAATTTGAAAAAATTGATCACTATAACCTTGGAGATGGTAATATTTCATTTTCAGTTTATCATGTCAAGTCAGCAATTGCGTTAATGAAAGTAACCTCAATAATTTTTTCAGGTATTGTAGTTGTACCAATTATTTTGTTCTTATCTTATCTTGGGTGGTGGATTCATGCTTAAAGAAATTGGTTCAGTATTCTCGTTTTTAACAATTATTCCAACTGGAAATGCAAAGCTTGAAACAATTGCAAAATACATGTATGTTTTTCCTGTTGTTGGAATTGTAATAGGTCTGATTGTTGGAACAATTGGATTTAGTTTATCGTTTTTTTTGGATCCCCTATTAGTTGGTCTATTAGTTGTTGCATCTTTTGCAATTATTACTGGAATTCACCATACTGATGGATTGGCAGATTTTGCTGATGGTTTGATGGTTAAAGGAACAAAAGAAAAAAAACTAGCTGCAATGAAGGATCTTTCTACTGGCTCAGCTGGAATTATGGCAATTGTGTTGTATGTTGTGGGTCTAATTGTTGCACTCTCATTATCAACTGGATATCAATTGTTTATGGCAATCTTGCTAAGTGAAATTCTAGCAAAATTTTCAATGGTATTGATGGCAAGTATTGCAAAATCTGCGTCTTTAGGTTCAAATTCTCCGTTCGTTGAGTTGATGAAAAACCAGAAAAAACTTCTAGTTGCAGGCATAATTACATTAATTCCACTAGTATTATTTAGTGGAATTTCAGGAATAGTAGTTTTTTGTACTGGAATAATCTTGACAATCTTTCTAGTGGGTATATCAACACATAGTTTTGGAGGAATTACAGGAGATATTTTAGGTGCAACAAATGAACTTACCAGATTAACATCTATCCTAATTTTTGTTTCAATATGATTGGAATTGTTATGGCTGGTGGCAAAGGAAGTAGAATGCCTATTGCTAAAGAAAAATTGTTACTTGAATACAAAAAACCAATTATTATACATGTGATCGATGCACTGAAAGAATCAAAATGTTTCTCAAAAATAATAGCAGTTACAAGTTCCAATTCACCAGAAACAAAAAAACTGTTGCAGCGAAATAACATTGAACTTTTTAATTCATACGGACATGGATATGTTAAAGATCTCAATCAAGTTTTAACTATGATTAATGATCCTGTTCTAGTATCTTCAGGTGATTTGCCGCTTTTAGATGGAAAAATAATTCAAAATATTGTTAAACAATATAATCCCGAAAATATTTGGACTAGTTTTCTTATAACAAAAGAATTCCTTTCTTCACTAAAAATTTCTACTGAATATGAAATTAATTTTAACAATCAGACTTGCTGTTATACTGGTATTTCTCTAATTAATGCAGAAAAAATATCTCAGCTAAAAAAAATTCCTGAAAATTTTATAGTTTTTAATGATAAAAGAATTGGATTTAACTTAAATACAAAAGAAGACTATGATTTACTCAGCACTACCTGAGATTTTTCCATTAATCTTTGCCTTTGAACCAGTTGGTTCAGCAATACTATTTCCACAAGAATTACAAGCTACAGATTGTGAAGCGTGTGAATACACCACTTGAAGTTCACCGCATTCATTACAATTAACTTTCTGAAATTTACTTGATGGTTTTGGAATTTCAATATGATCTTTTTTCATGCAGCCACCAATTCAAATTTCTTAATCCTTATACCCGATTTATTGTATTTCTTTTTACATACAGTACAAGTCATTATGGGAGTAACTTTCTTGGTAACTTTTGCAGGTTTTGCAAGTTTTGGGAACTTTTGTCCACCATATCCTTTTTTTCGTTCAGCGTGTCTACGCTCTCCCCTAGCAGAACCACGTCTTTTTCCTGCCTTGTAAATAGAGACCTTTTGTTCAGTATGTGTCTTACATTTTCCACAATACTTTCTTATGGTCTTGGGTATATTCATATCAAAAAAACCGCTTCAACGGTAATTTAAGCATTGAATCTATAATAGGTGCAAAATACAACTATGATACGTGACTTCGAGCCTAGCCAATTCAATTTCCTCATTAAATTCCGTTGCAATGGGAGATAAGAAAGCCGATCTTGTTTTAAAAAACTGCTCTTTATTATCTGTCTATACTAGAGAAATTATTCCTAAAACTCAGATTGCAATTATTGAAGATAGAATTGCATATGTTGGTCCAAATGCAGGTCATACAATTGGGCCCAAAACTACTACAATTGATGTCAACGAAAAATTTGTTGGACCTGGATTTGCCGATCCTCATTTACATATTGATCAGTTTGTATTGCCTTCTGAACTTGCCAAAAAATCACTTGTATGTGGAGTTACATCTCTTTTCTCTGATCCTATTGATATTGTTAGCGTAGCTGGATATGGAGGATTTAAGGAATTTTTAAGACTTGGTGAAGACTTACCAATTAGAATTTTTCAGGTAGTTCCAGGTGGTTTACCTGTGGATGGAAAATTTAGCTATAGTAAAACAATGTCTTCATCTCAAGAAAGATCTGCCATAAAACACCCTCATGTACTTGGATTAGGAGAAGTTTTCTCGTGGACTAAAGTTACTCTTCGTGATCCAAAGACAATGAAATCCTTATCTTCTATGTTGGAAGCTGATTGTATTATTAATGGTCATACTGCAGGAGCAAGTGAAAAAAAATTAAATGCATATGTCTCATCCGGCATTCTATCTTGTCATGAACCCATAAATTTTGATCAAGTCTTAGAAAGATTACGTTTAGGAATGTGGATAATGATTAGAGAGGGTTCAATTAGACGTGACTTAAAACAAATCATTCCACGTCTTATATCTCACACAACTCATCTTAATCAACTGATGTTTTGCTCTGATGGGCTAGATCCTTTGGATATGACAAATTATGGCCATATTGATCATTGCATAAGAGAATCTGTCAATCTAGGCTTGGAAACAATTGATGCAATAACAATGGCATCAAAAAACTGCTTTGATTATTATAATATGGGCAAAGATTTAGGAGGAATAGCTCCAGGCAAGTTAGCTGATATTCTAATTTTTGATAATTTAAAAACAATTAAACCCTCCAAAGTATTTGTAGGCGGAAAATTAGTTGCTTCAAATGGAAGCATTGTAACTACAATTAAGAAAAAAACAATCCCCTCATGGATAAAAAATACAGTCAAACTAAATAAATTCTCTCCAAATGACTTTGTTATTAAATCAAAAAAGAATCAAGTTGATGTAAATACTATTTTTATGCAAACTGAAATTATAACAAAATTGGGAGAAGCAAAACTAAATGTTGAGGAAGGAAATGTATTACCTTCTTATAATAATGATGTATGGAAAGTAGCTGCTTTTGATAGAATTTTTGGCACAAAAAAACATTCAATTGGATTCCTTGAAAACTTTGGCGCAGATATTGGTGCATTCGCCTCAACTTGGAGCTTTCATGAAAATAATCTGATTGTAATTGGCTCAGATGATTCAGATATGGCAATTGCATCAAATATACTAGTAAAAAATCAAGGCGGTTTAGTAGTTGTAAAATCTGGTAAAGTTGTAGCCTCTTTACCATTACAATTTGCAGGAATTTTATCAACTGATTCATTTGAAGATGTTTCTTCCAATTTTAAGAAAATTAATGACTCGATAGTTGATTCTGGTTGCAAATTTTCACGACCACATCTAATTCCATTATTTTTACCATTTCTAGCTCTTCCTTCTGTAAGAATTCTCTCAAATGGTATTGTTGATGTGAAAACTAGATCTTATATCAACCCGATCAAGTAAGTAATATTAAAAAGGGGGAATTAGGGAATTGAAGCTGAATCTTAATGGCATCAATTCAACAAGGACCAAATGGACCTGTATTAGTACTAAAAGAGAGTGCTTTACAACAAAAAGGCAAGGACGCTCAACAAAATAACATAGCAGCTGCAAAGTTAGTCGCAGAATTAGTTCGAAGTAGCTTAGGACCAAGAGGTTTGGATAAAATGTTAGTTGACTCCTTAGGAGATGTTACTATTACAAATGATGGTGCAACAATTCTAAAAGAAATTGACGTTCAACACCCAGCTGCTAAAATGATGGTGGAAATTTCCAAAACAGTTGACAATGAAGTAGGTGATGGGACAACTTCATCAGTGGTTTTTGCGGGGGCTCTTCTATCTAAAGCAGAAGAACTACTCAAAAAAGATGTACACTCTTCAGTGATAGTTGAAGGATATCAAGCAGCTGCAGAAAAAACACTAGAAATTTATTCAGAGATGGCAAAAAAGATTAAACCTGATGACCGAGAAACACTTCTTAAAATTGCAGTTACAAGTATGCAATCAAAACTAATCTCTGAAGACAGTGATATTCTTTCCAAAGTTGTAGTTGATGCAATTCTTAAAGTGGCTACTAAAAAAGGTGAAATATATTCAATAGATCTTGAAAACGTTAAAGTTGAAAAGAAAGCTGGTGGCTCCATTCAAGATACTCAAATTATTAAAGGAATTGTTTTGGATAAAGAAATTGTTCATAGTGGAATGCCGACCAAAATTGAAAATGCAAAAATTGCCTTACTTAACTCTGCACTTGAAATTGAAAAAACTGAAATGAGTTCAGAAATCAGAATTACTGATCCTACTCAAATGCAAATGTTTTTGGAAGAAGAAAACAGAATGCTAAAAGCAATGGTTGACAAACTACATGATGTTGGAGCAAATGTTTTGATTTGTCAAAAAGGTATTGATGATATTGCGCAACACTATCTAGCAAAACATGGTATTATGGCAGTTCGTCGTGTTAAAGAAAGTGATATGATTAAACTTGGAAAAGCAACTGGTGGACGTGTTTCATCAAATTTAGATGATCTTTCAGAAAAAGACTTAGGTATTGCAGATTTAGCACAACAAAAGAAAGTAGAATCTGACAAATGGGTTTTCATTGAGGGTTGTAAACATCCACAATCAGTTACCCTTCTAATCAGAGGAGGCTCACAACGAGTAATTGATGAAGTAGATCGCTCAATCCATGATTCCTTAATGGTAGTAAAGGATGTTATTGAAAAACCAGAAATTGTTGCCGGAGGTGGTGCACCAGAATCATATGCAGCTTCACAACTTAAAGATTGGGCAGATAGCTTTGATGGTCGTGAGCAACTTGCAATTAAAAAATATGCAGAAGCTCTAGAAACAATTCCATTGACAATTGCTGAAAATGCTGGAATGGATCCAATTGATACAATGGCTAATCTTAGAGCAAAACAAAATCAAGGTAGAAAATGGACAGGGATTGATGCACGAAACACAAAAATCGCAGATATGTTATCCATTGATGTTGTTGAGCCAATTGTGGTAAAAGAGCAAATCATAAAATCTGCAACAGAGGCAGCCTGTATGATTCTCAGAATTGATGACGTAATTGCTGTATCTGGTGGTTCAGGTGGCGGCATGCCTCCAATGGGATAAATTCAAGATATAATTTATTTTCATTATTGTTGTACAAAATTGGTATAGACCTTGGTGGAACTAAAATTGAAGGAATTCTTCTAGATTCAAATCTTAACACAATACAAAGAAAAAGAATTCCTACTCCAAAAAATGGTTATCAAGAAATCTTAGAATCGATAAAATCACTTGTACTTGATTTATCTTATGTAGATCATTTTACTTTAGGAGTTTGTACACCCGGAGTAATTTCAAGAAAAACTGGCTTGATAACAAATAGTAATACCCAATCTCTAATTGGAAAACCCCTGAAAGAAGATTTGCAAAAATTATTAGGAAAAAAAATCTTCATAGAAAATGACGCAAACTGTTTTACTATTGCTGAAGCTACACTGGGAGCAGCAAAAGGATACGAAATTGTTTTTGGAGTAATTATGGGAACTGGTGTTGGTGGAGGAATCGTAATTAATGGTAAACTTCATCAGGGCAGAACAAATATTGCAGGAGAATGGGGACATCATATATTACATCAAAATGGTAATGCGTGTTATTGTGGAAAACATGGATGTGTTGAGACATATCTCAGTGGACCTGCATTAGAAAATCGATGGTTAGTATTAACAGAAAACTCTCAAACTATGCCTGAAATTATACAGTCTGATAATCCCAAGTTAAAACAATGGAAAGATGAATTCCTTGAAAATTTTGGATTTGGAATTGCAAATGTAATTGATATCTTAGATCCTGATGTTGTTGTGCTTGGGGGTGGACTATCAAATATTGATTTTTTATATGTTGATGGAAAAGAATCAGTATATGAAAAGGTTTTTTCTGAACTTGTTGATACACCAATTCTAAAAAACAATCTTGGTGATTCAGCAGGAGTATTTGGTGCCGCATTACTAAAATAAGCAGTTTAGCAATGTTCTAAGTATTAATTAGAATCAGATTGTTAGATTACTTTTGAAATAGCTGTGTAGAATCTATATCAGAACCTATACACATATCCGTATACTCTTCAGGATTAAGAGAATAACATACTTTGGGCTCAAATTGAATTACCTGAGCTTCATTCTGACTAATTTTTTTTATTTTGTCTGATAAATTTTTTTCCAATATGATCTTAATGATAGAATTTTTTATTTCAGATCTTGTTGGTTCATCAGTAATGAAAGTAACGACTCCTCTAAACTGAAATCCTTTCAACTCATTTTTATTAAAAACACAAATAGTCACCCAGGGATTTGACTGCATATTTTTAAAAGATTTATGTTTGAAAAAATCAAGCCAATAGATTGCATCTTCTTCTACTTTGAAGAAAATCCTAGGAGATACATTTGGAATACTATTGCCTCCTATGGTTGCAACTGCAAAAACTCCTTGCGTCTCTATGAATTCCTTAATATCATCTGGAATTTTTACCATGATTATTGTATGTTGTTTTGTATTAAAGTAGTTTTTTAAACTCCAAATTTGTGAATGATTTCCAAGACTCTCCGTACTTTTTTTTTAATGTTCGCATCTAATTCTGTACTTATTAGAATCAATCCTGCTCCTTTGATAGGAATGGTAATGCGCCAAATTTTTTCATAACTTATATTTAATTACTGAGGCTCAATCGTTGCAGGTGGTTTACTTGAAATTGTATATGTTACCCAAGTAACATCATCAATCTCATTTGTTATTCTATTGCTCATTTTTTCTAGTAACTTATGTGGTAATCTTGTCCAATCCGCCGTCATCGCATCAATAGAATCCACAACTCTGATCATTACAATATTTCCATATTTTCTTTCGTCTCCTACAACTCCTACTGCTTTATCATCTCCAACAGATGCATATGCCTGCCAAACTTTTCCATAAAGATCAGCTTCAATAAGCTCCTCTTCTACAATTTTGCTTGCCACCTTTGCAATGCTTAGCTTCTTTGGGGTTACTTCTCCAATTATTCTGACTGCCAATCCTGGTCCAGGGAATGGGTGTCTCATAAAGAGTTTCTCAGGAACTCCTAAAAGTTTTGCAATTTTTCTAACTTCGTCTTTGTAAATATCTCTTAATGGCTCTAGAATTTCTAAATCAAGCCAATCAGGAAGTCCACCAACATTATGGTGAGATTTTATGACTGCTGCAGGACCTTTGGAAATTCCACTTTCAATGACATCTGGATATAGTGTTCCTTGAGCAAGCCACTTGAATGGACCATTTATTTTTGCAAACTCCGTAAATACATGAATGAATTCTTCACCCACAATCATTCTCTTCTTTTCAGGATCATCTACTCCCTCTAGTTTATCCAAAAATACTTGAGATGCATTAATTGCTGTAAAATTAACCTTGAAATTATTTTTAAACATTTCTTCAATCTCTATTTCTTCATTTAACCGCAAAAGACCATTATTTACAAAAATACACTTGAGTCTATTCCCTATTGCCTTATGAATAAGTAAAGCTGCTACAGTAGAGTCTATTCCACCACTAACTCCACATAAAACATTACCCTCAATCTTTGAAATTTTTTCTACTGTAGATTCAATAAATCCCTCCATTGTCCAATCTTGTTTGGCACCACAAACTTTCAAAACAAAATTCTTCAAAATTTCTATTCCTTGCTCGGTATGTACAACTTCAGGATGAAATTGAATTCCAAAAATTGATTTTTTTTCAGATGCAATTGCAGCTGCCTTTACACTTTCTGTATGTCCAATTACTTTGAATCCTGAGGGAATTTGCTCTGCTTCATCTCCATGACTCATCCATGCTCTTATTGACCCTACAATTCCACTGAGTAGATCTCTATCATTATCGATTGTAAGAAGAGATGAACCATACTCTTTGTTTGCCCTCTTAACTTTCCCTCCAAATTTATTTACGATTAATTGATGACCATAACAAATTCCAAGCAACGGTAAATTCATTTCAAAAATTTTACTATCTGGAAATGGTGCATCTTCACTATACACACTTGATGGTCCTCCTGAAAAGATGATTCCTTTAGGGTTATACTTTAGTAATTCTTCATAACTTATGTCATAAGGAACAAGTTCCGCATAAACTGAAAACTCCCTAATTCTTCTACATATTAAGTGGCTATACTGTGATCCAAAATCTAAAACTACTATCTTATCCATACAATCACTTTTTGATGTTTTCAAGCATGCGGGTTAATGACCATCCTGCAGTACTTATAATCTCGTTTACTCTTTCTTTTTCTCTATAATTTTTGATAATTATTTCTCTTATGTCAGAACCATTCTTGTTAATAATGTAATCAATAATTGACTCTTTCTGGATTTTTCCATTATCTGCATCTGATGAATCCTTACGTTTCATCTCTCCAATTATTCTATCAATAAAAAATGATTTGAAGGGAGGAGTCTCTGCATTAATCTCCATATTGTCATCAAGAATTATCGAAACCTGATCAGGCGTAACATACGCATTTGCAATAACTTCTCCATTGATTCCTCTTTTAATTGGAATCAAATTTTCTACAGGTTTATTTTTAATTGTAGATGGATCTTCTCTGATTAATGTTTTTCTTGTTAAAGTTGAAGCCTTTGTAAAACTAGATTCTTTAAGAAATAAATCTAAAATTGTCAAATTTTTCTCAAGCATTTCTATTGCCTCTTGATGCTTGCTAATTTGGTCAATTAAATTATCTTTAAAGGCAATCACATCTTTAATTTGCTCCTCTGAGAATTTCATAATTTCTTTGATGTGACTATGAGTATTAAATGCATTCTAGGTAATTATAATATCTAAATCTTGAAAATCTATTTTCTTAAATCCTATTATTGATTTTGACGTAGTAAATAATTCAGATCTTGATTTTTTCGAAAGCCATTCAAGAAGAGATTCTCCTTTTTTAAGTTTTTTCAATTTAATTTTTCTATCTGAAATCTTTGTGTTAGAGTATCTGCCTATTTTATTTCCAAAATCCATCCCAAACAAAATAATTTTTTTTGCATTAAAATGATTTGCAAGAAATACTGCTCTATCGCCATCTGTAAATCCTCCAAAATTCTGGATTTTTCCAAATGACTTTGTTTGTGTAGTACCGATACAATTTTTAAAATTCTCTACAAGTTGTAATTTGATTATGTTGTCTGCATGTGCATGAACTACAAAAATTGCATTTGTCTTCCCAATTTTTATTAGCGATTTCTCATCTCCATCTAAATCAGTTACAATAACATCTGGCTTTATACCGTTTTCAATCAATGGTTTTACTGCACTATCAGCTACTATTTTTACAGTTTTTCTGAATTTTTTTAAAAATGGAATTGCAAGTGACAATGATGGTCCAGAACCTATGACAAAAACTGTTCTTGAATTGATTATTTCTCTTATTTTTTGTAAAGTATTTGATTTTTTTAAAATGGAATCCAGAATCACTGCTGATGCTAGATCTTGCTTTTTATCATATCTAAACTCCTTTAATATCTCCACATATCTTGAATTCCAATCTGAAATTATCATATGACTCAAATTGGTATGGTTTTTCATAAACCCTATGAATAAACTTGGAAATGTATCAGTAGGCGGCAGGAACAAAGTTCGAATCATGGGAATATTAAACACTAGTTGCGAATCATTTTTTAGAAAATCTATTAAAATATCTAAACTTCATATTTCTAACACAATAAAAGAAATGGAAACTGACGGTGCTGATTTTATAGATGTTGGAGGCATGTCAACTGCTCCTTATTTGTCAACTACAGTTTCTGAAAAAATAGAAACAAAACGAGTACTTGATGCAGTTAAAATTATACAAAATGCTTCAAATCTTCCTATATCTGTTGATACATGCAGAGCTAGTGTAGCAAAAATAGTACTAGAAAATGGAGTTGAAATAATTAATGATATTTCAGGATTAAAATATGACCCTAAAATGATTGATGTCATCAAAAATTACAATCCATCATTAATTCTGTGTGCGTTTAGTTCAAAAACAGTTACTGGTAATCATATTACTGTGACAAAAAAACTATTTCAAGAGAGTTTAACACTAGCAAAAAAAGCAAAAATTCCATTCACTAGAATAGTTTTAGATCCTGCAATTGGCTTTTTTAGAAAATCCGGGAAAGGTTCTTTTTTTACAAAGATCCAATCCGACTGGCTTGAAAGAGATCTTCTCCTTATTCAAAATCTAAAATCTGTAAAACAACATCATCCCATTCTGATCTCAGTATCAAACAAGTCATTTATTGGAAAACTCTTAGGAAAAGAAAATCCATCTGATCGATTATTCGGTTCTATTGCAGCTGAAGTTGTATCTGTTATTAATGGTGCAGATATTATTCGAACTCACAATGTTTCTCAAACAAAAGATGCTGTAAAGATTGCATCCAAACTATCAAGATCACACAAAGGCTTATAATCCATATTTGATCATGTTTACAAGGTTTCATTGGAATTCAAAGAGGGATTAACTTTTGATGATGTTCTCTTGGTACCCAAATATTCTGATATTACGAGTAGATCACAAACCGATCTGAAAACACAATTGTCACGCAATACTTTCATCAACATTCCCTTTGTAAGTGCTAACATGGATACAGTAACTGAATCAACTATGGCTGTTACTATGGCTCGCGCTGGAGGTATAGGAATTATTCACAGATTCTTAACTATTCAAGAGCAGGCCAATGAGGTTCTCAAGGTTAAGAGATCTGGCAGTGTCATGATTGAAAATCCTTATTCAATTCATCAAGAAAAAACAGTTCAAGATGCAATAGATTATGCAGAAAACAAAGAGGTATCAGGTCTTTTAGTTGTTGATTCAGACTCCAAATTAGTTGGAATTGTAACTGATAGAGATCTGTTGTTTGAGACTAATTCAAAACTTCTCCTAAAAGATATTATGACTAAAGATGTCGTCACTGCAAAACCCGGTGTTAGCCTTGATGATGCTAAATCCATTTTACACGAACATAAAATTGAAAAATTACCTATCGTTGATGAATCTGGTTTTGTAAGAGGTCTAATTACAAGTAAGGATATTACAAATATTGAAGACTATCCATCTGCGTCAAAAGACAAAAAAGGTAGACCACTTGTTGGCGCAGCAGTTGGTGTTAAGGGGGACTTTCTGGAAAGAACTGAATCCCTTTTAGATGCAGGAGTTGATGTACTAGTTGTAGATATTGCTCATGGACACAGCGAAAATGCAATTAGTACAGTTCGTAATATCAAAAAAGCATTTCCTAACTGTGAACTTATTGCTGGAAATATTGCAACCGCACAGGGAACTGAAGATTTAATCAAAGCTGGTGTAGATGCTGTAAAAGTGGGTGTTGGCTCAGGATCAATCTGTATTACAAGGGTAATCACTGGTTCTGGTGTTCCACAATTAACAGCAGTAATAGATTGTGCTAGAATTGGAAAAGATCATGGTATACCAATAATATCTGATGGAGGAACAAGAACTTCTGGTGATGCAACAAAGGCTTTAGCTGCTGGTGCTTCATCTGTAATGATTGGAAGTATGCTTGGTGGAACTGATGAATCTCCTGGAACTGTATTGACTAAGAATGGAAAAAGATTCAAAGTTTATCGTGGCATGGCGTCTCTTGCAGCTTCTATAGGCAGAAAGTCAAAAGAAACAGGCTTGGTTTCACTAGACGATGATCTTAATGACTATGTTGCAGAGGGAGTTGAGGCTATGGTTCCGTACAAGGGAACCGTAACTGATATTCTCAAACAACTAACAGGAGGTGTACGCTCAGGTCTTAGCTATTGTGGTGCACATACTATACCACAGATGCAACAAAATGCGGAATTTATTAAAATGTCAAGAGCAGGATTTGCTGAAAGTCAGCCTCATGATGTTTCTTTAATGTAGATATTTAAATTTTCAAATTTCATTAAACTCATTTTTTTAATAACTTTAATTACCTTTTCAACCAAGTTTTGATCCAATCCTCTGCTACTTTTTCCCTAGTCTCATAATGTACATTAGAGGTACCTTCTAAATATTCAATTAGTATTTTTTTCCAATAATCATTAAATGTATCAAAGGAATCAATTGAAAATTCTTCCCAAATATTTTGCCAAGCCTCCAGATACCATCTATATGGATTTTCTCCAATTTCGCTCCAAGTATTTGCCCATACCTCATGGGCTTTTTTCCATGTTTAAAGTGACTGGATATATAAATTCCATAAATATTTAGTTTCTTTTTTTGAATCTGTCATAGTATACTATTATCTTTATCATAATTATATACTCAATTTTTTTAAAACCATAGATCAAAATTAAGAATTATCTATTTCTGAATCTTAGTCTTAAACCAATGAATGTTATTTTAGAATTATAAAAAATCTATTTTTTTAAATACTTAACATCTAGTAAGCACTTTATCATTACATGGACTATCAAAGTTTACAGGAACAAGCTATGAAAATTAGCCCTGCAATTCGTTATGCAACCATCACTGACCTGAATGGAAAAATAAAATCCAGTGGCCATAGAAAAGGAGTAAAAAATCTTTTAACAACAAAAGAGAGCCTTCAATCACTGAAAACATCTGCAAATACTTGGAAAGCACGAAATAAACTCTCAGGAAAGATAGGAAAAGGAAAGTATGCACTTGCTGAATATGACAAGATAAAACGCATAGTAATACCACTAGATGATAAGCACCTGCTCTATCTAACTACCAGTGCAAGAACTGATCATTCCAAAATCATCAGCAAAGCTAGGAAATTGAGTCTAAAATAACGAATATCATTTTTATTTTTTATATTTATATTTGGAAATTATTTTTCTGATTGTCTTATTAATGGTTTATCCGAATAATCTGTCAATAATTTTGCAAATGTCTAAGTTTTTCTAATATCTCACCCGAATTATTTACAACATCATTTGGTAATTCACCTACAAGCTTTTGATATGTAATTTAGACAAATAACTCAGTAATACCAAAAACACCCTTTTACTTCTTTTATCCAAAATTGCTCAAATAATTTGGCTAAAATATATCTGTCTATTTGTACATAGTCAACAAAACTGCAAATTACAACTCTATGATTTCCTTGTAGAATATCTTTGTGATAATCGGAACTTCCTTTCAAGATATACTTCAATTTTATCTTGAATTGTTGACTCTATTTTGAGTTTTTACTTAGCTAAGGTACTTAAAGACTGAGTTAATGTCACTATAGAATCATTTGTAACGTAGTTAATTTTTTAAGCAGTATCTCAAACCATTGAATTATGTTATCAAAAAGAACCATAATTGGATTAATTGTTGGAAGTATAATTATTGCAATTGGTGGTGTTTCTTTAATTCAACATATTGGAACTATAACTGTCAATGAAAATTATCTTGTAGATGTAGGTGATTCAACATTCTATACAATTCCCGCGCCTGCAAATACACCACAATCTATGAGAATTATTGGTGATAGCTTTGATCTAAAACTTGAAAGTCCTGGAGATGGATTACAGATTCCAAACACGTCTTATAAAAAAGAAAAAACATTAGACTGGATACATTTAGAAGATGGAGAGTCAAAAATCCAAATTCAAAATACCGGTAATACTGAATTAGAAATAACAGGAATCCTAATTAGAAGTTCTGATCCAATATGGTTTACATATGATCTCATGGTAATTACATCAGGAGTAGTGATCATTGGATTTAGCATGGGATTTACTCTGAGAAAACCAAAAGGTTTCTAGTTTAATTTTGCTGCAGGATAAGACCCAAGAATTCTCATAAACCGTGTCTCCTTTTTGATCCTCTCTAGCATTTCTGAGATTTTAGGATTCTCTGAATGACCTTCAAAATCTACATAGAAATTATATTCCCAAATACTTTTTTTGTTTGGTCTTGATTCAATTTTGGTCATATTTACAAAATAATTATGAAATTTTTCTATAATTCTATAAAGTGAGCCAGGTTCATGCTTTATTGAAAATATTATTGATGTCTTGTCTTTTCCAGTCTCATGTTTTTGTTTCTTTGATAATACTAAAAATCGTGTATAATTATTCAAATTATTTGTAATTTCTTTTGAAATAACAGGCATATTATTAATCTCAGCTGCCATTTTACTGGCAATGCATGCCACATTTTTTGTCCCAATGTCTTTGATAATTTTTACACTTCCTGCTGTATCATATGTTGGAACTGTCTTGATGCCATATTTCTCAATAAAATCTCTGCATTGCCCAAGTGCTTGTGGATGTGAATATACTGTATCTACATCTTCTAATTTTCCACTTCCAATTAGACAATGCTCAATTCTAAGATAATATTCTCCAACTGCTTTAAGTGATGTTGAATATAGTAAATCATAACTTTCACCAACACTTCCCTCTAAAGAGTTCTCAACAGGTAAAACAGAGAACTCTGTTTTACCTTCTTTTGTGCTTTCTAAAACTTCAGCAAAAGTTGGAAGAGGAATCGTTTCTATTTTTTTATCAAAGAACGCTTTTGCTGCAGTCTCACTATATGCCCCCCGTTCACCTTGGAACGAAACACGTATCATCTTTTACTCTCTAAGTTTTAAAAAATCACTTTTGCCGAAATTTGTTGAAAGTTTTCTTTCATCAATCCAAGAACATTCTGTACATTTAATTGCATCCCGCATTTGTACAACTTTACCTCCACATTTTCTACATTTTGTGAATAATACTCCTAAATCCGACTCATCCATTGCAGCATGAATTGTACCATTAAGGTGATTGATTATCTTCAAAGTAACAATATCATTAACTAAGGCGACATTCTTTTTTCTAATGTTTCTCGTAGAACACACACATTCAACTTTGGATGTTGTAGGTTTTCCATTAATATAATCAATTGTCACTGCAATCATTGAAGACATTACTGCTGCAACTTTACCAATTATTGTGTCTCCTACTCTTGGTATGGAAAGCATTTTTGGATGCTTGATTTTTGCAGTACGAGTTACCTTGTCTATGTCTTTTTCACCTACCGTTGCTGCTCGTACCATATTTCCATCATCAAATGTATTGTATCCTGCCTCATATTCCTCAATTGAAGCTATTTTATCACCTGGAAATGTGTAAAATTTAGACATGATGTGAATTTTGATGTTATGATTATAATTGTTTGTGGTAATTTTGATTGGTGGCAAATCATATATCTAGAAATAATCAAAAGAAATCATGAGGGCACTAGTATATGATAAATATACTACTGATGATGATTTTTCTAAAATTTTAAAAATAAAGGATATTCCTGAACCAACTCCAAAATCCGATGAAGTGATTTTCAGGGTAAAAGCAGCCGCATTAAATTATGATGATATATGGGGAATGAGGGGAAAACCTTTGGCTATTCCATTACCACATATCTCTGGAACTGATGCATCTGGAGAAGTAATTGCAGTAGGAAATGATGTAAAAAATATCAAAGTTGGTGATAGGATTGTTTCACATGGAAACATGTCATGTCGTGTTTGTAAAGCATGCACCAGTGGCAAAGAATTTGATTGTAGAATGAGACGGATTTGGGGATTTGAAACAGGTCCTTTGTGGGGAGGATATTGCGAAGTCACACATTTACCTGAAGTAAATGTCGTAAAAATTCCTGATGGTGTAAGCTATGATGATGCAGCTGCCGCATCAATGACATTACTTACTTCATGGCATATGCTAGTTGGAAGAGCAAAGATCCAACCTGGACAACTAGTCTTGATAATGGGTGGAAGTTCTGGTGTTGGAAATTATGGAATCCAAATTGCAAAATTGTTTGGTTGTACTATAATTGCAACTGCTAGCCCAGATAAATTGGACAAATTAATTGAGCTTGGTGCTGACTATGCAGTGAATCACAGAAATAAAGATTGGTATAAAGAAGTACGTTCCATTGCAAAAAATATTCCTAAACCATATGGTGATGTTCCAGGTGTTGATGTGATTTTTGAACATATAGGTGGCTCACATTGGAACAAGGAACTAACTTTGTTAAAATATGGAGCAACAATTGTAACTACTGGAGCAACAACAGGATATGATGTAAAAACTGATCTAAGACACATTTTTTTCAAAGGAATCAATATTTTAGGCTCAACACAAGGAACACGAGCAGAATTGGAACAGGGACTATATTGGATGTCCAAAGGTAAAATCAAATCTATTATTGATTCTGTCTATACATTAGAAAATGCAGCTGAAGCCCATACAAAGATGCTTAAAGGAAATGGCCTATTTGGAAAAATCTTAATGAAACCATAGTGTGTACATGACTGATCCAAAAATTGACTCCACTTTAGACAAAGCAAATAGATTATTTCTTAAAGGAAAGTTACGAGATGCAATTATATATTATGATAAAATTTTAAAGGAAAACCCAAATCATATTAGCTCTCTTAACAATAAAGGCTATGCATTAAGTAAGCTCAAAGATTTTGATGGATCCATGAAATGTTATGATGCAGCATTGAAATTAGATCCGTCTGATCTCTTAATTTTAGTAAATAAAATGTCCGCACTTCGCAAAAAAGGTAATTTTAACACAGCATTCTGTCTTTGTAATAAAATTTTAGATAATAATCCAAAATATAACATTGCGTTATATCATAAAGAAAGAATTTTATTTTCTCTGAAAAAATTTGATGAATCAATAGTTTGCTGTGATAGCATTCTTGTAAATTATCCAAATAATGGTAATGTACTTTATGATAAATCATGTAATCTTGTAATGCTATCTAAAATTGACGAAGGGTTAGACACTCTAGAAAAAGCCACAGTTCAAGGAATTGAGTATAAAATTAAGGCTAGAAAATCTAGTTCATTTGTAAAATTGATGAATAATAAAAGATTCCAACAAATGATTTTGTAATTTCATAACCAATGAGGAATTTCAAGATATCCTTCAATACTTTCTTTTCTTAAAATTTTCAACAGCGCATTTGCTTGAGGGGTAGATAAAACAGGTTTGTCAAATTGGTTGTCTGTAGATATTCGTGGACATGCAACTTGAATGAATGCATCTATTCCCTTTAGATTCCTTAATCTTTCATTTGTAATATCAGTTAAGGCAAATAATTGAACTGTTTTTCCTTCTTTTTCCAACTCCTTTTTAAATTTAAGAGCAAAAACTTTGGAAAGTTGACCTTCTTTAAGACCTACAATTATTCCAAATGACTCAGCATCAACCGCTTTGTAAATTGCAAGAGTAGCTTTTCTCTTTAATTTCTGAGCAAAATCTGTTATTTCTCTTACTTCATTGAAATATGGATCTAAAACATATGTTGATTTGTTTGTGGATAGTGCAATCCCAGAAGCATGAAAATTACTCTGTCCTAGAAATACGTATGCATCTACTTCCTCTTTTAATTGAGTCGCTGGATAAAATTCACAGCCAAATACTTGACCATCATTTAATTGTCCTTTACCTTTACCTATCTTCACTTTAACACCACCCTTGGTCAAGATTTCGTTAACTTTGTCAATTTGATGCAAATGTTGACTATCAGTAACCAATGAAATTTTTTTACCTTTTAGAATTCCAATACATTTTTTTGCCACTCTGTCAAATTCAATATCATCAAAAGCATCAATCAAAATAACATTCTCTTCAAATGACTCTATGTTTATTGTGTGGCCAATATTAAATTGAATTTCTGCACCAAGAATCTTTGAACCACTAGAATTCAAATCACAAGTTCCCCATGTCGTATCTGCCAGAACATATGCAGGAATACCAAACTTTTCAGTAATTTTTACTGCAGTATCTTGGACTTGTGGTAAAATTCCATCTGGACCATTCAGAGACACTGATGCTGGTTTTCTAGATTCAATTTCACCGAAAATTCGTTTCTCATCTATGACTATCAATATTAGCTAAGAATGTATTGATATTAATTTAAACCAACTGTGGTTTGCAACAAATAAAAATATCTGGAATTCTGACTACAAATTGTGGATTTAAAGCAAACTCTTACTATTGGTTTTGATGATACAGATTCACTAAAGGGAATGTGCACAACTTTTCTTGCCTACAAAATTGTTAATGAATTAAAAAAAGAAGATTCAGAATTCTTGGATTATCCAAAACTAATCCGATTTAATCCAAACATTCCTTGGAAAACACGGGGAAATGGTGCAATTTCCATGTCCCTAAGAACAAAAAATCCTTCCAAAATAAAAAACAAAATTAAAAATCTTGTTGAAAAATATTCTGATATTAAAAATGGTGCAAATCCTGGCCTTGTTTTTTACCAAAAAGAAACCATTCCTCGTGAATTTACAGAATTTAGCAAATTAGCATTATGGCAGTTAATCAATAGAAATTATGCAAAGAAATTTGCTTCAAAAAATAACCTTGATTTTTTTTATCTTGGAAATGGTCAAGGTTTGATTGGTGCAATAGGTGCAATAGGTTATCACTTTGATGACTATACCTTGGAATTACTTAGTTATCGTAAAAATTCTAAATTTGGTAAGGAAAGAAAAATTTCAACTAAAAGTGTCATAGATATGGAAAAAAATACTGCTCCATACACTTTCAATAGTTTTGATGCTAAAAAAGGTAGAGTTTTAATCACCCCACATGGACCTGATCCTGTTTTCTATGGAATACGAGGTGAAAACATTGATTCATTATTACGTGCTACAAAAATTTTGAAATCTAAAGAAAAACTAGCCGGATTTATGATCTTTAAATCAAACCAAGGCACTGGTGATCATTTAAAAAATGAATTAAATGTAAATAATCTTAAAGCATATGCTTCTGGAAAAGTTACAGGAATTGTTTCAAGCAAACCAAAAACTATCAAAGGAGGACATGTTTTATTCTCAATTTTATCAAACTCTAAGGAAATACCTTGTGCAATTTACAAACCAACAGGTATGACATCTATTGCAAACAATTTGATTATTGGTGATAAAATTTGCATTGGTGGTGGAGTCAAAAAGGCAACCAAAAAATATCGTAGAACATTAAATGTTGAATTTATGGAAATTCTTACTCTAAAAAAAATCCTTCAAGAAACTAATCCAATTTGTAATAAGTGTAAGAAAAACATGAAATCTAAAGGGAAAAATCAGGATTTTCAATGTATTAAGTGTGGTTTAAAATCTCCAAAAAAAGAAATTCGGGCGATGCCAAGAAACATCAAAAAACAGCTATACATTCCTAAAATTTCTGCTCATAGGCACCTAACAAGACCTAAACAACGTCTTGGAATAAATAATAAAGATTCTAAATTTGATAAATCCAGTTCTTGGTTTCGTGTTTATTAAAATTAAATAGCGGGGAGTAGATTTGAACTACTGATTTGCGGGTTATGAGCCCGCCGGGATGACCTAGCCCTAAATAGTCTGACTTCCCCACCCCGCTGACTCAGAAATGAGTACGAGCCGTATATACGCTTTATTAAATTCTTGAAAGTAATTAATAGGATTTGAAAAGATTAATTTTTTGTGGATAAAAAACTCCGAATAGCTGCTATTGCAGGTGCATTAGCATTTTCAGCATTTGTTTTAACATCTCCTTCTGATCCTTTACCTATTCCTGAACCGTCTTTTTCTAAATCAGAAAATAATTCTGTTTTAATACTGGCAGAAAATCTTGACTCACCACGTTCAATAGCTATTTCAGAAAACCGAGTTTTTGTAACAGAAAAAGATGGATTGATTAGAGTTATTCTAAATGACAAATTATTAGAAGAACCACTTGCTACATTAAGACCTGCAAATGTTTTTGATGGGGGGTTACTTGGAATTACACTTCATCCTAATTTTTCAGAAACTCATTTTCTTTATGTATATTTTACATATGAAGAAAATGGAAAACTTTGGAACAAAATTCTTCAAATTAAAGAATCAGGAAGCAAACTAATTGATGCAAAAACAATATTTGACAAAATTCCTGGCTCTGCTTTTACAAATGGTGGATTTTTAAAATTTGGGCCTGATAAAAAATTATATGTAGGTACTGGAACTGTTTCTGATTCTTCACATCTTCCTCAAGAAATAAATTCTTTATCAGGAAAAATTTTGAGATTAAATGATGATGGAAGTATTCCTGAAGATAATCCTTTTTCCGATTCACCTGTGTTCACTTTAGGTCATAGAAACCCACAGGGTATGACGTGGGATAATCAGGGAAATATGTATCTGGCAGAACTTGGGCCAGAAAAAAATGACGAAATTAATCTTCTTAAAGCGGGAAATAACTATGGTTGGCCTGACCAACAATGCTCAGGATATGCTCAATTTGAGAATTCAATAATGTGTTATGATCCTAGTATTGAACCAGCTGGAATATTGTATTATTCCGCAGATAAAATTGACTTGGAAGCCCCATTTGTACTGGCCTCACTTCGTGCAACTAATCTTTACCAAATAGATCTTGAAAAAGGACTTAACTCACAAAAAACAATTCTTAGTGGACTAGGAAGAATCCGTGATGTCGTACAAGGCCCAGACGGAAGTCTATATGTTATAACTTCAAATACTGATGGAAAAGGTTTTCCAGATAGTGCTGATGATAAATTGTTAAGGATAATGAAATAAAATGAGAAATTCATCAATTTCAAAATTTTTTGAAAAATCACGAAAAGAGAAATTGGATATAGTTAAAAATTTTGCAAATTTATCTGAAGAAGAATTAAAAATTTTACAAAGTAATAATGGTGGAATATCATTTGAAAAAGCAGATAAAATGGTAGAAAATGCTATTGGAACTTTTTCTCTACCTCTGGGAATTGCAACAAATTTCAAGATTAATGGTAAGGACTATCTCATTCCAATGGTTATTGAAGAACCATCTGTTATTGCTGCAGCATCAAAAGGAGCCAAAATTGCAAGAATTAAGGGGGGATTTGATGTTTCTGCTGATGAATCCTATAGCATTGGTCAAATCCAAGTATTGGATGTTGATGTATCAAACGGAATTAGAAAAATCAAAGAATCTGAAAAAAAAATTCTTGAACTTGCAAATTCCAAAAGTAATACTTTATCAAAAATGGGTAAAGGTGCAAAAGAAGTTTCTTGTAAGGAAATTGATACACCTTTGGGGAAGATGTTGATTGTTGAACTCTTAATTGATGTTGGTGATGCTATGGGTGCAAATATTACAAACACCATGTGTGAAACAGTATCTCCAATAATAGAAAAAATTACTGGTGGAAGAGTATTACTGCGAATCCTTTCAAATTATTCTACAAGAAGAATTGTAAAAGCAAAGGCAATTTTTGATAAAGATGGAGTTGGAGGAGATGAAGTTGTTGATGATATCTTGATGGCTTATCAATTTGCTGATAATGATGTTTACAGAGCAGTAACTCATAACAAAGGAATCATGAATGGAACAATTGCTGTTGCAAATGCAACAGGACAAGATAGTAGAGCTATAGAAGCAAGTGCAAATGCTTACGCTGCTAGAACTGGTAAATATCGTTCATTAAGCAAATGGAGTAAAGATAAAGATGGAAATCTTGTTGGTTCTTTGGAGTTACCTCTATCAGTTGGTATTGTTGGAGGAATTTCAAATGTTCATCCTGTTGCAAAAATTTGCACAAAAATACTAGACGTAACTTCTGCTAAAGAACTGGCATGTGTAATGACTGCAACTGGATTAGCACAAAATTATAGCGCAATTAGGGCATTGGCTACTGAAGGAATCCAGAAAGGTCATATGCGACTACATGCTAGGAATTTAGCTGCAGCAGCAGGTGCTACTTCAGATCAAATTGATCAGATTGTCCAGAAAATGATTAAAGAAAAGAAAATTTCACTTGATAGAGCCAAAAAACTGTTAGAGCAAATTTAAACATCCAATTATATAGATAAAAATGGAAAAACTCCAATATGTCTCAGGTAAAGTTTGCAATACCAAAAGGTAGTCTAGAGGAAGCTACTTTCAAGTTATTGGAAAAGTCATGGACCAAAGTTAATAGAAAAAGCAGAACATACCGCGTATATCTTGATGATCCTAATATCATTGTAAAAATGTTAAGACCACAAGAAATTCCTACTTTAGTTTCAGAAGGTCTGTATGATGTTGGTATTACTGGAAAGGATTGGGTAGGAGAAACTAAGGCAGATGTAGAACCAATTTTGGATTTAGAATATGGAAAAATTAAACTAGTGATAGCGTTTCCTGATAAATATAATTACAAAAGTCTTGATTCAATGATTGCAGATTATGCAAAAAAGAAAAAGATTCTTAGAATCTCTTCAGAATATCTTACAACTGCTGCAAGCTTTCTAAAACAATCTAAGTCATACAAAAAATTTTTTGGAAATAAAGAACCATTAATTGTAACTCCTTGGGTTAGATTAGGTTCTAACAAACAGGTTCAAATACACCTCTCTTTTGGTGCAACTGAAGCAAAACCACCTGAAGATGTAGATGCAATTATGGATGTTACAGAAACTGGAACCACATTAAAACAAAACAAATTAAAAATTGTTGATGAAGTTCTAACGTCTAGCGCACACTTAATTGTAAATAAAAAATCTCTCAATGATCCGAAAAAAAGAGAAAAAATTTTTGATATTGTTACTTTAATGCGTGGAGCAGTACATGGGAGAAAATATCTACATATTTATCTAAATGTGGAAGAAAAAAATCTAAAGAAATTACTATTTCAGATACCTTCTCTAAAAAAACCTACAATAAGTCCTCTTAGTGAGAATGGATGGTATGGGATAAACACTATTATCAAAAAAGATGATTTCCACAAACTTATCCCAAAAATGAGAAAAATAGCACAAGGATTAGTTGTTCATGAACCGCGTCAGATACTAGAATTAGAGGAGATAAAGCGTGATGAAGAGAATTGATGAAGATTATACGTGTCTCTAATGTTGAAAACTTTGTAACTAATGTTTTCCCAAAACAATCTCAAAAAAATAAATCTATAGTAAATTCTATTTTAAAAAATGTCCAAAAAAATGGAGATTCTGCAATTATAAAATACGAAAAAAAACTAAATAATGTTAATCTTACTACATTACGAGTAACAAAAAAAGAAATTCTTTCTGCTTACTCTAAAGTAAGCAAGGAGCAAATCAATGCAATCAAAATAGCAAAAAATAGACTTGAAAAAACTGAAACTATGGTAAAGATTATGCTAAAAAACCAACTAATTAAAACTGATGGCATAGAAATTTTAAAAAAATTTTTACCAATTCAAAGTACTGGATGCTACATCCCAGGAGGATTAGCAAAATATCCAAGTTCTGTCATAATGTCTGTAATTCCTGCAAAGATTGCAGGAGTCCGAAGAATAGTAGTTGTATCCCCACCAAATCCAGATGGAAAAATAGATCCTCTTACAATTGTTGCATCTGACATTTGTGGTGCGACTGAAATTTACAAAACAGGTGGTGCTCAAGCAATTGCAGCATTATCTTATGGAACAAAATCTATTCTTAAAGTTGACAAAATTGTAGGGCCTGGAGGAGCATTTGTAACCTTGGCAAAATCTTTAGTAAGTGATAAAACCTCAATTGACATGTTAGCTGGACCAACAGAATTAGGAATAATTGCAGACAGTTCTGCAAATCCAAAATATGTTGCATTGGATCTTATTTCTCAATCTGAACACAGTAAAGATACTTTTTGTTACTTAATTACAAATTCTCAAAAATTAGCAAAATCCGTTAACAAAGTTATATCAGAAACTGTCCAAAAAATAAAAAGAAGTGATTTTGTTAAAACAAGTCTTAAACAGAATGGGTTTATCGCTATTTGTAAGAATAGATCCGAAATGATTACACTTGTTAATGAGTTAGCACCTGAGCACTTACAAATAATGACTCTAAACCCACAAAATATGTCCTCTAAAATCACTTCCCCCGGACTAATTCTTTTAGGAAATTACACTCCTTCTTCTGCAAGTGATTATCTTTTAGGCTCAAATCACATTCTTCCCACAAATGGCTTTGGAAAGAGTCGAGGCTCTCTTTCTGTACTGGACTTCATCAAAACCTGTACCTATATTACTAGTTCAAAATCATCATTGAAAAAAATTTCAAAACATCTTGATATATTTACAAATGCTGAAGGCTTACCAAATCACTTTGAGGCAGTACGAGGTAGGCTACAATGAAAGAAAACTGGGTTGAACAGAAAGTGAAAAAATTTTCTCTGATTGGTGGTTATAAAAAACCAGAATTATACCAAGATATTCTGAAATTAGATTCCAATGAAAATTATGTAATTCCCAAACAATTTCAATCTGAACTTTTTTCTATTGCTAGAAAAAATTCTGATGTTAGAGAATATCCTCTTGGTGGAGTAGAAAATCTAATACAAGCAATCTCAAAATTTGTCAAGATTCCATCAACAATGATTGGTGTTGGAAATGGATCTGATCAAATTCTAGATTTAATATTGTCTAATTTTGCATCAAAAGAAACTAAAGTATTAACTTCAAACCCCACATTTGGATTTTTTGAAGAAAGATGCAAATTATACTCAATACCTGTAACTGCAATTCCATTTTCAAAAACTATGGTTCTAGATGTTGAAGAATTTTTAAAACAATCTAAAAATGCAGATATTTTATATCTAGACTCTCCAAATAACCCAACTGGGTTTCAGTTTTCAAAAATTGATTTACAAAAATTAGTAAAATCCTTTAATGGATTAGTAATGATTGATGAAGCCTATGGTGAGTTTGGAGATTATTCATTATCAAGTATGGTAAAAGACCAAAAAAATCTTGTTGTCATACAGACACTCTCTAAATCTTTTGGATTAGCTGGCTTAAGATTAGGATATTTTATTGCAAACAAGGAATTTACAGCAGCATTTAATCAGGTATTACAATATCCATACCCATTAAGCACAATAACTATTGAATCAGGAATTTTAGCATTAGAAAAGCCTTCTCAAATGAAAGATGCAGTAAATACAATCAAACAAGAAAGAAAACGAATTATTGAAAATCTGAGAAAATATGATTCCTTTGAAGTTTTTGATTCTAAGGCCAATTTTGTACTCTTTGATGCATATGGTTCCTATCAAAGAGTATATTCTGCATTAATTGAACAAGGAATATCCATAAGAAAACTTGGAAAAATTGGAAATCATGAAGGATGCTTGAGAGTAACAATAGGAACCAAAGAAATGAATTCAAAATTTTTGCTTGCTATTCGTGATTTATTAAGATGACTATAACAAAAAAATATGATGGAATCCATATTGATGATTCTATTCTAGAGACTCTAACTAAAAGTGATGGAATAATTTTTGATTGTGACGGGGTATTAATTGATATTACAAATTCATATGACCTAACAATAAATAAAACAACTCAATACGTTTTAGAACATTTTGCAAACATTACTGATGGAATAACAATTGATTCAAAAATTATAGATTGCTTCAAATCTACTGGTGGATTCAATGACGAAGTCGATCTCACATATGCTACCATTATTTCAATTGTGGCTGCAAAAAAATTAAAAAAAGATCAATACGATTTTCTTTTAGAAGTTAGTAAAAATTCAAATTCTTCTGGAATTTTATCTGTTGAAAAATTTTTAGAAAGTTATGTTGATATTAAAGAAATTAAAAAAAAACTTTCGTATCCTGGAACTCATCATGAAAATACATTATACAAAATTTTTGATCAAATCTTTTATGGACCAGAACTTTACAAAAAATTATTCAATTATTCTTCTCAGTTTTCAGAATCTGGTCTAATTGAAAATGATATGGTAATTCTTACTAGTCAATTATTAAATATATTAAAAAAGAAATTTTCAACTAAAATCTCTATGGTTACTGGACGAGGAAAAGAATCAGTAAAATACTCACTAAAAAATTTACTGTATGAATTTGATTTAAAAAATTCAGCATTTTTAGAAGATGAATCAAGAGATTTGGCAAAACCAAATCCAAAGTCATTACTTTGTTCTATTGATGGAATGAATTGCAATAATGTTATTTATGTAGGAGATTCCATGGAAGATTTTATTATGTCAAAAAAGGCTACTGAGAAAAATTATAATATAATATTTTGTGGTATAATAGGAACTAGCAAGGATCCTCAGAAAAAATTAGAACTATTTGAGCAAAATGGTGTCAAATTGGTTCTAGATTCAATTAATTTACTTCCGAAGGTATTAAATTTAGAATAAAACAAGTTACATCTCCTGTGAAAAATATGAAAGCCAGAAAAAGTTTGATTAACCGCAGTACTAAAGAGACAAACGTATCGGTCTCTGTAAATTTAGATGGTAGTGGAAAAACAAACATAAAAACTGGTATCAATTTTCTTGATCATCTAATTACTTCCTTTGGAAAACATGGGATGTTAGATCTTCAAGTCAACTCAAAATCAAATGATAAAATTGAACATCACTTAATTGAAGATACTGCAATAACAATAGGATTAGCCATTGATAAGGCATTAGGAGATAGACGAGGAATTACTAGATTTAGCTATGCATCTGTACCTATGGATGAATCACTAGCAGAGACATCTATTGATCTGATAAAGAGGCCTTTTTGGAAATTAATATTATCAATTAAACGAAATAAAATTGAAGACATGTCAAAGGAAGATTTGGAGCACTTTTTCATATCCCTTCTCCAGAATCTTAATAGTTGTATACATCTTACTGTAAAATATGGAGAAAATGATCACCACAAAGTTGAGGCTGCAATAAAATCACTAGCAGTAGCATTAAGAAAAGCATCATCACTTGACAAAAAACAAAAAGGCATTCCTAGTACTAAAGGTACCATGTAATGGTCAACTTAGCTATATTTGATTATGGAGCTGGAAATATTTTCAGCCTCAAAAATTCTTTTGAAAAAGCTGGAGCTACTATTGATGTAATTACAAATTTTGAAAAACCTAATGTTTATTCTGGATTACTTCTTCCTGGTGTTGGAAATTTTGATCCTGCAATGAAAAGTATTACTGAATTTTCAAAAACAGGATTCAAGGATTTTGTCAAAGATGCTACTCCTGTTTTAGGTATATGTCTTGGAATGGAGATGTTTTTTGAAAAAAGTGAAGAGGGAAAAGAAGAAGGACTGGGTGTAATAGAAGGTAAAGTGATCGTTTTACCGTCTTCGATGAAAGTACCTCACATGGGATGGAATAACTTGGAAATAAAAAAACCAGGAAAAATTTTAGAGGGCGTTGATAATAACTCGTGGGTTTATTTTGTTCATTCATACCGAGTTAAACCTGATTCTAACAATGTAATAACTGCAGAATCAGATTATGGTATCAAAGTTCCAGCAGTAGTTGAGCAGGACAACTTTTTTGGAACCCAATTTCATCCAGAAAAATCCGGCTCTGTTGGCAAAATTATGATAAAAAACTTTCTAAAAGTGTGTAAAAAATGAAAATCATTCCTGCAATTGATCTCATGGCTGGGCAGGTAGTTCGACTTTACAAAGGCGATCCCAAACAAAAAACGATATACAGCAACAATCCTATTGAAATTGCAAAAAAATGGGAAGCAAACGGTGCTGATCTGCTTCATATAGTAGATTTAGATGCAACTTTGGGAATTGGTTCTAATATTTCCCTCATCAAAAAAATCCTTAAACAAATTTCAATTCCGGTTGAAATTGCTGGGGGTTTAAGGGATGAGTCATTAATTTTAGATGTTGCAAAAATTTCAAACAGAATAGTTCTTGGAACTTTGGCCTTTAAAGATCAAGAATTGCTAAAAAAACTGCTTTTGTCTTTAGGGCCAAAAAAAATTGTTATATCAGTTGATCATAAAGATGGTAAGATTGTAATTCATGGTTGGCAGGATAAAACTGACATTAAATTAATTGATTCAATTAAAGAATTTCTTGAAATGGGATTTACTGAATTTTTACTAACCAATGTAAATCGTGATGGAACTATGGAAGGACCAGATCTAGAATTTTTAGAACAATCTTGTAAATTGAAAAATGCCAACGTTATTGCTAGTGGTGGTATTTCAAATCTTAGAGATGTTTTAGATGTTAAGAAAAAAAATGCATTTGGAGTTATACTTGGCAAAGCACTTTATGAAAACAAGATTTCAATTGAGGAGGCAAAGAAAATCGCATGACTTTAACAAAGCGAATTATTCCATGTCTTGATGTAAAAAATGGTAGAGTTGTAAAAGGACTTCATTTTAAATCTATAAAAGATGCAGGAGATCCTGTTGAGCTTGCTGAAAAGTATAGTAATGAGGGTGCAGATGAACTTGTTTTTTTAGACATTACTGCATCTGATGAACAAAGAGAAACCATCAAAGAATTGGTCCGAAAGGTTGCTTCTGTTATTAATATTCCGTTTACCGTTGGTGGTGGTGTAAAATCATTAGAAGATGCAAGAAACATTCTTCTTAATGGTGCTGACAAAGTTGGAATCAATACTGGTGCCATAAAAAATCCTCAAATAATCACTGAATTGATGAAATTATTTGGTCGACAATGCGTTGTAGTAGCAATTGATGCAAAAAGAAATTATAATATAAAAAATGAATTAAACGTCTTTTCAGAGAATGATAAACGATTCTGGTTTGAAGTTTTCATTTATGGGGGAAAACAGGAAACTGGTATTGATGCCATTGAATGGGCAAAACAGGCAGAAAAACTTGGCGCAGGAGAAATCCTTCTTACCAGTATTGATAAAGATGGCACAAAAGATGGTTATGATATATTGCTTACAAAAAATATTGTTGCTTCTGTTTCTATTCCCGTAATTGCATCTGGTGGATGTGGAAAACCTAATGATATGGTTGATGTTTTCAAGAAATCAAATGTTGATGCAGCCTTGGCAGCATCAATATTTCACTATGAAGCACATGGAGTAAATGGTGTAAAAAAATATCTCAAGTACAAAGAAATTCCTGTAAGATTATAAGGAATACTCTTAGAATATTTTTATGGAAAAATCCATTGAAGATATAGATTTTGAAAAGAGTGGGGGACTGGTTCCAGTTATAGTTCAGGATGCAAATACAAAGGAAATTCTTACACTAGCATACTCAAACAAAGAGTCATTAAAACTTGCAAAAAAAACTGGCAACTCTTGGTTTTGGAGTCGTTCAAGAAACAAGCTTTGGATGAAAGGTGAAGAATCTGGTAACACACAAAAAATTAAAGATATTTTAGTTGATTGTGATTCTGATGCAATTATTTATCTGGTTGAACCATCAGGACCTGCATGCCATCTTGGAGAAAAAGTTTGTTTTCACAACAAATTAGAAAAGTAATCTAGCAAACAGGCTCGAAACTAGATTCAGTTCCTGGAACAAACTCATCTATGATCTCAAAGTATAGATTTGAATAATCAGTTCCTCTGAAAACAACTGCCCATTTTCCTAATACATCATCTACCGAACACAGTCCTCTAGCTTTTGAAAGCTGGGGGTCAATATAGTAATTGAATGCATCCTTCTTTGCGCCATCAAAAGGTATTGTTAGATATACAGAGTAATGAGTATCATTTAACGGTCTCATAAAGGCTACCTGACCCTTTTCATCAAAACCTAATCCTCCAATTCTGAGAAAAACTTTTTCACCTAAAGCATATTTGCTTCGATCAATCTGGAATGGTCCTGATGTGATCCACTCTCTTGGTTTTGGCGAATAATCATTTTCTAAATTAATCTCTTCAATCTCATCTAATTTTTTCTGAATTTCTGGATTTACTTCTTCTGGTCTTAATTCCTTATCAAAGACATCCTCAACTTCTATGTTCTCTGATTTTTCATATGTGCCAAAGATTACTGCAATTATTATTACAACAATTCCAATTCCTATTGGAATGGAAATTTTGTTCCTATTCACAAAATCTCTTTTCTAAAAATCACTAAAAACCTTCCTCGAAACTAAAAAATCCATAAAAATATAATTTTTCATTGATTTTTTGTAAAAATATAATTTTTTTGTGTATTTACTTGCATGGAACAAGAATTATCACTATATTTTTTATCTCTTTAAATTAAGTATTACTTAACTTGATATTAGGATTTTTTATGTATGCTAACAAAGGAGGAATATATCTTGGCTAGAATATCATTACAATGTAGAGAATGTAAAAAGGATTACAAATCTACTTTCAAGTATATTTGTGATGATTGTTTTGGCCCCTTAGATGTAAAGTATGATTTTCCTTCTGTTTCAAAGAATACTTTTGTAACTCGTGAAAAAACGTATTGGAGATATTTTGAGTTACTTCCAATAGAACAAAAAACAAACATTGTAAGCATTGATGCTGGAATGACTCCTCTTACAAAAGCAGAAAATCTCGGAAAAAAACTGGGATTGAAAAATCTCTATATCAAAAACGATTCAGTAAATCCTACATTTTCATTTAAAGACAGACCAGCAGGAATTGCAGTATCTAAGGCAAAAGAATTTGGATTGTCGGCAGTTGGCTGTGCATCCACAGGAAATTTAGCATCAGCTACTGCAGCTCATGCAGCAAAAGGTGGATTTCCATGTCACATCTTTGCTCCGAGTGATATTGAAATGGCAAAAATTACACAAGCATTGTCATATGGTGCAAACTATATCGCAGTTGATGGAACATATGATGATGCAAATAGAATAGCTGCACAAATTGGTGACAGTAAAGGCATTGGCATTGTAAATATCAATATGCGTTCTTACTATGTTGAAGGCTCAAAGACTCTTGCTTATGAAGTAGCAGAACAACTTGATTGGCAAGTTCCTGATCAATTAATAGTTCCAGTTGGTAGTGGTGCAATGCTAAATGCAATATGCAAAGGTTTTGAAGAGTTACAACAAATCTCATTACTTAATGATGTTTCAAATATGCACATGATTGCCGCACAACCGCATGGCTGTGCTCCAATTGTTGATGCATTTAAGAAAAATAGTAGTGAAGTAATTCCAGTTGAAAATCCTGATACGATTGCAAAAAGCTTAGCTATTGGTGATCCTGGTGATGGTAGATATGTTCTGAAAAGATTACAACAATACAACGGGTCTGCTGAAGAATCAAACAATAAGGAAATACTTGATGCAATCTTACTACTTGCAAAGACTGAAGGGATATTTACAGAACCTGCAGGTGGTGTTTCTGTATCTGTTCTTCAAAAAATGGTTGAACAAGGCAAGATTGATTCAAATGATAAAGTTGTATGCTATGTTACTGGAAATGGCCTCAAGGCAACTGAGGCAATCATGCAAGTTTTACAAAAACCAAAAGTAATGAAAGCAGATGTGGGAGAAATATCAGCGGTAGTAAACTAAATGGCAAAAATCACATTTACCATTCCATCTGTATTAAATCAAGGTGGAGGAGAAAAGAAAACAGAGATTTTAGCTGATTCACTTACAGATGCCTTTACAAAAATATCTGAATCTATGGGTGATGACTTTAAGAGAAGAGTCTTGGAGACTGATGGAACTCCACGTTCTTTAATTAACATTTACGTTAATGGAAAAAATGCAAAGTTTTCAGGTGGTATGGAAACTCCTCTTAAAAACGGAGATGAAGTCTACATTCTACCTGCAGTTGCTGGAGGTTCACAGGAATTATCTGCAAAAGAACTTGACAGATACTCAAGACAAATAATGCTTGAAGAAATTGGTTATCAAGGACAACTAAAATTAAAAAATGCTAAAATATGTGTTGTTGGAACTGGAGGTCTTGGAAACCCAATTACTACAAGACTAGCTGCAATGGGTGTTGGTACTTTAAGAATTGTTGACAGAGATGTAATCGAATTATCAAACTTGCATAGACAAACAATGTTTGATGAGGATGATATTGGGCAAGTAAAAGTCGAAGTTGCAGCAAAGAAATTAAAGAAATTAAATCCTGACTGTAAGATAGAGGCATTAGCAGTATCTGTAAATGATTATACTGCGCTTGAAGTTGTTGAAGGATGCGATATTGTAATAGATGCACTTGATAGTGTTAATGCAAGATATGCCCTAAACAAGGCATGTGTAAAATTTGGAATACCGTTTGTTACAGGTGCGGCAGTAGGAGTTTCTGGGCAGATATTTACAATACTCCCAAGAACTAGTGCATGCTATCATTGTATGTTTCCAGCTCTAGATGAGGACTTGATGCCTACCTGTAGTATCGAGGGAGTGCATCCTTCCATCTTATCTATAGTTGGAGGAATTGAAGTGGCAGAAGCAGTTAAAGTAATTTTAGGCAAAAAACCAAGCTTGTCAGATAAAATTTTACACATAGACATTGAGAATCTAGACTTTACAAACACTCGTACATTTAGAGCAGAAGAATGTCCTGTGTGTGGTACAGGTAAGGCCGAAGAAGTTTTAAAAGAAGAATTAATTCTTGAAGAACTCTGTGGTAGAAACAGAGGAAAGAGGACCTTCTCTATTACTCCAACTAGTACTTTTGATCTTGATGTTAACAGTGTTACAAACACTGCAAAACAACAGGGATTTCTAGTTGAAAACCAAGGCGAGTTGGGACTATCTCTTAGAACAAATGAAATGTCAGTTACCTTCATGAAGAAAGGCTCTGCAGTAATTGTTGGACCAAAAGATGAGGAAGAGGCTATCTCTTTGTATAATCATCTGCTTGGAAAAGAGACAATAAAAACAGCAAATTAAATATCGAACTTTTTGGTAATTACATTGTGTACAAATTTGTAATTATTGGAATCTTTTTTCTTACTATCTTCTCACTAATGGGTAGTTCTTTTGGTTCCTTTGAAACTGAAATTAAAGATAATATCTTTATCTTTGTGCAGACTAGCTTGAGAAATTCTGATGGTCAACTAGTAACATATCTTGAATCATCTAAATTTACCAATCTTAATCTCACAGCACTTGATTCATTTTTGGATTTTGAAGCATCTAGAGGAAATGATCCCATAATAACAATTGATGAAAAACAATATCAGGTAATAAGAAGGGTACAAACTCAATCATTTGATTCTGAGGGACTAGTTGCAAGCACTAATCTACACGATAATATCAATGGAAAGCCTATTCTTCTTGCAAGATTTGCTCATGATGGTTACACTACAATTTCAGGTGATACTTTGGAGTCAATATGGACCTTTATCAGGCCTGTCTCTTAGATAACAATACTCCAACACCCATTGCAAAAAATACTATCAGTGGTACAAATCTATATGGCTGATTTGTTTGATTGGTAAATCCTGTCAATATTGGTGCAATCAACAACATTCCTGCAATTAACACCATAATTGATTCTGCATTTTTTACTCCACTTTTTGACAATAAAAATAGTCCTACAATTAGTGGAATCATAAATAAAATTACAAGCCCATCAAATCTTAGCTGATATGAAAAAGATGTAAAACCCATCCAAAACTCTTTTACACTAAACTCTTCTTCTGTTTCTGTAGTAGGTGATAAATTGCTCCCCATCGTTGCCACTCCGCCCACAATTATTATTGCAGCAGTTATTCCTGCAGCAAGTATTTTTTGTTTTTTTGAAATTTGACTTCTTAGAATAAAAAATATTGACATTGGTAAAAAGGTTACTGTAAGTGCTTTTGCTGAAATTGAAAGAAGATAAGATACAGGTGATAAGGGCCAAAACTTGAAAACAAAAAATAACGATAAAAGATAAAATAATATCCAAAAATTTGTGTAAGCAACAGATGTATCATATGTCAGAAATAAATTACTTTGTAATACAATAACCATCGAAACAATTCCTGCAAACCTTTTCTGAGCAATAGTTTTTGTAGTAAAATAAATCATAATTAGTAATACAATGCTTGCTAGAAGTGGAATTACTTTGAAATTTCCAAATAACATCATCGAAGTTGAAATTAGAAAATATCTTACATGAGGTTCAAATGATCCTAAAGCCTGATCTACTGACCATCCTTCTACTCTATTTTTGACATTGTTATAGTCTTCAAATTTTTCTTCAGTTGATAATTCTGATATGCTTGCAGAAATGTATATCATTAGTAATATTGTAATACAAATAAAAGCTATTTTTTTCGAAACCTCAAATTTAAATAATTTCTTAAAAAAATCCAATATTGATCTTGGAAGTTTGTTCTTAAAATACAAAAATGTTAAACCAAAAATGATAATATTGGATATAATTAATCCTGCTGACCAGACTCCTGGTTCGTAGGGATCTGGAGTAACTGATTCAATTCCTGGTACAATTATTGTGTTTGAAACTAAAATTAGTGCAGGAAAAACAACTGAAATAAAACTAATCGATACAATTGTTACAGAAAACAAGAAAATAATCCAAGAAATAGATTTTGAATCTGACATGTTTGAATGATTATTTTTCAATTATATCTTTGATTCTTTTTCTATGTAAAATATTTAATTAAAGAAAATCTTGAGCTATATTCCATTCCTAAAATATCCATATTATCAATATACCAAACAAAATTTATGTCATAGAATATTACTATACATCTGAATTAATTTCTCATACATAACATCAAGATTATACCTTGATTTTAGTACTTTATTGCCATTTTCACCCATCTGTTTTGATTCATCAAAATTTTTTGCTAATCTTATAATATGTTCTGCCCAAATATTTTCATCATCTGAGTCCAAAACATAACCCGTTTTCTCATGTTCTATAATCTCTGACATTGGTCCTATGTTTGAAACCAACACAGGTTTTTTTTGAGAAAATGCTTCTAAAATCACCAATCCAAATCCTTCGCATACACTTGGAAATAGTAATGCATTTGATTGTGAAACAAGTTCAAATTTTTCTTTTGTATCTACATACCCTTTAACAATAATGTTATTCTGAAGACCATGATTTGTTATAATGCTCTGTATTCTTTCAAGTTGTGGCCCTCCTCCAACAATAAATAATTTAATTTCATCATCTTGAATTTTTACAATTTTGATTGCTTTGATCAAAACTTCAATATTTTTATAAAAAACTAACCTTCCTAAGAAAATGAATTGTTTATTATTGGATGTATTTTCTATTAATTTAATTTTTTTAATTGTTGGTGGAATTACATAAATGGGTTTTTTTGCACCAAATTTTATCAAATCATTTTTACTTGCATTACTAATTGTATGAAATGCATCACATTTGATTTTTAGAGATAATTTTTCAAAAATTGGACCTATGTATTGATTGATCTTAGATATTCCCGTTTGCTCTGTCCATCTTTTCCAATAATCAGAACCACAAAGTGTGAAAATATCCCACACTGAAGTAACATGTTTTTTTGATGTTAATAATGATAAAATACTACCAACAAATGCTGGTGTAAAGTTATTTGAATGAATAATATCTATGTTGTTTTGTTTTACTACTTTTACTCCTGCTTGAATTCCATTCCATAGATATTTTATATTATCACTAATTGAAGGAGGTAATCCTCCTTGATATTTTAGAATTGGTGGTACAAAAATTATTTTTATATTTTTATGTAAAGCATATTTTTCATCTTCAATTTTATTTGTGATAATCCATACTTGGTGATTATTATTAGCTAGGCTCTCTGCTATTATGTAAAATAGATATTCACCACCTCCTCTAGTAGATGAAAAAAATTGTGATAAAAGAAGAACATTCACAGAATACCTCATTTATCGGGTATCTAAAAACATTATATTGGAAAATTCTTTGACTTGAATTACTTGTTTAATTTTGACACATTAAAAAAATTTGATACAAAAAACATGTATGAAATTTATGATAAATGGCCTACAATAGCCTTTGATTCTTATAATTCAAATCTAGAACCTGTTAATTTTTCTGAAATTAATAATATTGTTTTTTCAGGAATGGGAGGCTCGGGATCTTTAGGAGATGTATTTTCTTCTCTTATGTCTCAAACTAGTACTCATGTTTCAATAGTTAAAGGATATCATCTGCCAAATACTATAGATGAAAAAACTTTGATCATAACTACTAGCATCTCTGGAAATACTGCTGAGACTCTATCTGTATTAAAATCTGCAGCAAAATCAAAATACAAAATTATTGCCTTTAGTAGTGGTGGAAAAATCCAGGATTTTTGTAATAAAAATAATATTGAATTTCGTAAAATAGAAATGCATCATTCTCCACGTGCATCGTTTCCTGTATTCCTTTACTCCATGATAAAGATCTTAGAGCCTGTTATACCAATAAAGAAAAAAGATGTCACACAATCAATAAAGATATTAGAAAATACTCAAAAATTAATTTCATCATCTAACTTGAATGAAAACAACCCTTCACTATCTTTGGCCAAATGGATTTCAGGTATACCGTTGGTCTATTATCCTTGGGGTTTACAATCTGCAGCTATAAGATTCAAAAACTCAATTCAAGAGAACTCAAAAAGACACATCATGGTAGAGGATGTAGTTGAATCATGTCATAATGGAATAGTTGCATGGGAACAAAGCTCAAATCTGCAACCTATATTAATTGAAGGTAAAGATGACCACATTAAAACAAAAGAAAGGTGGAAAATCTTAAAGGAATATTTTCAGAAACAAGGAATTGAATTTAGAATAGTTATGTCAGTTCAAGGAAGCATATTATCAAAAATTATCAATTTGATATATCTCTTAGACTATTGCTCAATTTATAATGCTGTACTATCTGAAATAGACCCATCTCCTATCAAATCTATTGATTTTATAAAAAAGAAACTATGATACTAAATTTTTAGATATTTTCTGATAAATCATCTATTTTCAGCCTAATTTTAGCAATCAGAAATATAATATGATATTTTACAAAGGAATTCAGAGCAGATTTGGTTAAATTCCCATTGATTGAATTGTTGGATAAACGTTCTTTGATTCTTCATTTTTCATGGATGAATATTAAGCTCAGATTCAAAGGAAGTTATCTTGGATTGGTTTGGACTGGACTAGAACCATTACTAATGTTTCTGATATTGTTTGTTGTTTTTTCTAGCATTAGGGAAATACCAAAAGAAAATTTTGGAATTTATCTAATTACTGGAGTTCTCTTTTACCATTTATTTTCCAGAGGAACCACAACAGGGCTTGGAAGTTTACAAGAAAATTCTTCTCTTTTAAAATCACTTAAAATAAAAAAGGAACTATTTCCAGTTATTGCAACAACAACAACTTGTATTTTATTATTTGTTGAACTAGGAGTACTTTTTGGATTAATGCCAGTTTTTGATTTTACCCCTGGTTGGAATATTTTATATCTCCCTATACTGTTAATATTATTTTTATTACTTGTACTAGGAATGAATTACATTCTCTCAATATTGTATGTATATATTAAAGATCTCAAGCAATTTTGGACCATCTTCGTTTATGCCTTACTATTTCTATCTCCGATTTTTTGGTATACAACCGAAGTTGAAGGAATGCTTTTGGATATTCAAAAAATAAACCCCTTTGGACAGATTGTTGAAATGGCACATAAAATTATAGTTTTTAATCAAATTCCTGAATTAGTAGAATGGTTTTATACGACAATTTTTGTCTTTGGAATTTTATTTATTGGATTTATAATGTTTAAAAAATTGGAACACAATATCGTGGAGAAGCTATAAAGTTGAATTCTATTGCAATACAACTATCAAATGTATCTAAGAAATTCGATCTAAATAAAAACAAAAACATTTCAAAAAAATCTCATCTGCCCAATAAACCTTCAAATCAAATTTTAGCCCTTGATAATATCTCTCTTACAATAGAAAAGGGTGAAACAATAGGAATAATCGGACTAAATGGAAGTGGTAAAACAACATTACTGAGGACTATTTCGGGCATTTATCAGCCTGATTCAGGCTCTGTAGTAATTAATGGATATTTAGCACCATTACTGCAAATTGGAACAGGATTTAAAAAAGAATTAGATGCAGAAGAAAATATCCTAATATATGGACTCCTTTTAGGACTTACCAAAAATGAAATAAAGAAAAAAATTGATGGTATAATAAAATTTGCAGAACTTGAAAAATTTCGTAAATTAAAACTCAAAGATTACTCTACAGGAATGAGATCTCGATTAGCATTTTCTACAGCAATCCAAATCAATCCTGACATTCTTTTAGTTGATGAGGTATTAGCAGTAGGTGATGCTGTCTTTAAAGAAAAAAGTTTTGAAGTATTTCTGAATTTTAAAAAACAAAAGAAAACAATTGTATATACAACTCATAGCATTAATATGATTTCAGATTTATCTGATCGTGTTATTCTAATTGATAAGGGTAAAATTTTAAAAATAGGAAAACCCAAAGAAGTTATCTCACACTATGATGAATTAGTTAAATCTTACAAAATAAACTCTCTTAAACATGAGAATCTAAGACCAAAAAATCAAGAAGAATTTTACAATTATGAATCAATTAAAAAACCAATTTTTATCATTGGTGTTCCTAGATCTGGAACTACCATGTTAAACATAATAATGTCTATGCATCCAGATCTTGCATGGTTTTCTCATGAAGATCTTAAATTTTTAATTCCATTAGATGAACAAGAAAAATTTTGCAAAAAATTTTTAAAAATGAAAGAGAACAATGAAAAAATTCCTAGAACAGAAGGTTCATTATTTGTTTTTGGCCTTAACCAAGCAAAACCTCTAGAAGGCACTTCTAAGATACCTATTGAAGCTGAATCCTTCTGGAGACGCTACATCCAATTTTATGAATCCAAAATTTCTTCAGATAAAAAAAGAGATTTAAAAAAAATACTTAATAAAATATTATTAACCCAAGGTAAATCCAGATTCTTGAATAAAGCACCACAAAATACTGTTAGAATATTTGCAATAAAACAAATTTTTCCTGATGCAAAATTCATTAACATTGCCCGAGATCCACGTTCTGTTATATCTTCAATGTTGACAAGAACAAAAAATGAAGGTCAATTCAATATAGACTGGGCGATTAAAGAGAATAAATTAAATTTTCAAAACAGCCTAAAAAATAATGAATTAATAAAGTATTATGCACAAGGGTACAAAGATATTACTAATTATACTTTAGAATTTTTAAAGCAACAAAATTCAGAAAATTTTATGACCATAATTTATGAAGATTTTATTTCAAAACCAGAAATGAGCTTAAAGAGCATATTGGAATTTTGTGAACTCAAGGTTCCTGAACCCATATCTCAAATGATGCCTAGAAAAATTCGGGATACTACTGAAAAATGGAAGACTGAATTAACCCAAGAAGATCAACAAAAAATCTTTGATATAGTACAAGACTCTATAGATAAAATGAAGTATCCCTTTAAATTATAATAATAAAATTAAGTGACTTGATATTCTTTAATATAAGATGAATCTAATATGGACTCCAAATATTATCAAATAGACAAACCAATTTTCATTATAGGAGTTCCACGCTCAGGAACTGGATTATTACATCAAACCCTATGCGCTCATCCTGAATTGGCATGGTTTGGTGTAGATGATCTCAAGTTATGGATCTCAAAAGAAGAAAAAGAACAATTAAAAAATTATTTTTCACGATTAACTGAACAGAATAAAAAAATTCCAAGGGATGAGCATCGTTTAGCAGTTTTTGGTAGAGCCGATCTAAACCCTGAAAGATTTGACAATTTACCTCCAGGATCATTCCCAATTGAGGGTGAAACATTTTGGAGACAATATTTCGGGAATAAATTTATTGAAAGCATTCCCAAAGAAAAACAAATCAATTTAGTAAAAATACTTTCTGAAGTAATTATTAGACAAAAAAAATCTAGATTTCTCAACAAGGCACCTCAAAACATAATGAGATTAAATGCAATTAAAAAAATATTTCCAGATGCCATTTTTATTAACATTGCTCGAAACCCGCATTCAGTGGTCAGTTCTATGATTACTCGAGCTACAAAAGAAGGCTCATTTGATACTGGAATTCCTATTTTAGATGTTAAAAAATATGAAGAATTAGGTTCTATACAAAAAAGAGCTTGGCAATATAAAGAAATAACAGAAGTAATTCATGAATTTTCAATACAGAATCCTAATCAGTTTAAAACGGTTATCTATGAAGAATTTTTGAAAAATCCAAAAAAAATTGTTAAAGAAATATTTCAATTTTGTAGCTTAGAGATTCCAGAAAACTTTGAACAATTATTTCCTAAAATAAGGAAAAAAACAAAAAACAAATGGATACAAAATTTGAACACCGAGGATGTCAAAAAAATTTTTGATATAACTGAACCCTCAATTCAAAAAATGAAATATCCTTATAAATATAGAAATACATTAAACTTTAAACAATTAAAAAATCTAATTCAACAAAGATTTTATTTATTTTTCTGATGAATTTTTTTGGCAATAATTTGAGAATCTTCTCCCGATGTTGCTGCATCCCAGAAAAAATATTCTCCTTTTAACCATCTCTCCCATCTAGAAATGTCTTCTTCTACCATCATTTTAACTAATTTTTTAAATTTAGTCTTTGGCTTCCAACCTATTTTTTTTCTTGCCTTTGAATAATCTCCCTGTAAATGCTGGACATCAAATGGTCTAAAGTGATCTTTTGAAGTTTTTATTTTTGAGATGGGAATGCCAGCTACTTTACATGCCTCTACAACTAATTCCTTTATAGAATGTGATTCATTTGTAGCCAATACATAATCATCAGGTTTTTTCTGCTGTAACATTTTCCACATCCCCTCTACATATTCAGGTGCATACCCCCAATCTCTTTTTGCATTCAAATTTCCGAGCTTTAACTCTTTTGCTAATCCTAGCCATATCTTAGCTACTCCATTTGAAACCCTTCTAGTTACAAATTCTAATCCTCTCAATGGTGATTCATGATTAAACAAAATACCATTTGTTGCATGTATACCGTAAGCCTCTCTATACAAATTAACCATCCAATATGCATATAGCTTTGCTACTGCATATGGACTAGATGGTTTGAAAGGCGTTACTTCATTTTTTATAGGACTTTGTTCATGTCCATACATTTCACTAGAAGATGCCTGATAAAACCTAATTTTGTCATTGAATTTTTTTATCTCTTCTAACAGTCTTACCACCCCAAATCCAGTGATATCCCCTGTTTGGATTGGTTGATCAAATGAGACTCCGACATAACTTTGTGCTGATAAATGATAGACTTCTTCAGGATTTGATTTTATTAATGCCTCTGATATCGATCTAGAATCTCTAATATCTGCTGGAATCAAAGTAACCTTATCAAATATGTTTAGATAATGCAATCTCCAAAAATTTGGAGTAGATAATCGCCTATATGTCCCAAAAACTTTGTATCCTTTCTTCAAAAGGAATTGAGCAAGATAAACACCATCTTGTCCAGTTATTCCTGTAATTAATGCTCTTTTTATTATAATCCCCGCCTGCTTGATTGTTTTTATAAATAAAAAGTTATTCAAAAAGATTTATGGGGTTTTAAATTATTTTATCCATTCTGGAAACAATTCTTCTGACGGGTCATAGTGGATTCATAGGATCTCATTTTACAAAATCTTTTAAAAATAAATTTAATGTTGTTGGTATTTCAAATAAAATAGTATCCGACTCGGATATTTCTCAAATTAAAATAGATATTAAAAATATTTCAATTAAAGACACACCAAAAGAGATTTTTTGCATTGTACATTTAGCAGCATTAACTGATGTAAATTATTGTAATAATTTCCCCACAGAAGCTTTTCAAGTTAATACCCTTGGAACACAAAACCTTTTAGAAATTGCAAGGAAAAAAAATTCAAAATTTATCTATCTTAGTACTAGTCATGTATTTGGCAATCCGAAACAAATACCAATCAAAGAAAATCATCCTAAACAACCAACCTCAATTTACTCTGCAAGTAAACTTGGCGGAGAAATTTTATGTGAATCATATTCAAAAACATATGGTCTAGATATATCAACAGCAAGACTGTTTTCTATTTATGGGCCCAACAGTCCAAAACATTTGGTAACTTCAAAAATTATTAAACAATTATTACAAGGAAATACAATTGAATTAGGAAACATCAAACCAAAAAGAGACTTTCTTTATATTGATGATGTGATCAAGGGACTTGAAATTCTCTTACATAACACTAGAGGCTTTAATTCATACAATATAGGATATGGAAAAAGTTTCTCTATAGAGAATCTATGTAAAATACTTATCAAAATTGCAAATAAAGACATTAAAATTAAATCAAAAAAATCATTATCAAGAACAAAAGATATTCCAAATATGGTAGCAAATTGTTCTAAGATAAAAAAATTAGGTTGGAAACCCACAGTGAAATTAAATGATGGCTTGAAACTTACATATGAGTGGTTTGAAGCAAATATTCTTCGGATATAAAAACAAGATAGAAATTTTAATTGAATCTTAACACAAACATTGTATGAAAATTTTATGTGTGATACAAAGATTTTTTCCAGTTATAGGAGGTTCTGAACTATTAACAAAAACTTTCATGGATCATCTCTCAAAGAAACATCAAATAACCATATACACTACTAATGCTTTCGATATCAAGGCATTTTGGGATAAAAATGCAAGGACAATAAAAAATAATTATTCTCTTAATTATGAAATTAAGAGATTTGATTTTTTGGTTCCAAGCCAAATTGCACACGATGTTAAACTGGAAAAATTTTCCATTCCTTCAAACTATCCTGGTCCGTTTTCTCCAAAAATGTGGACCGAATTAGTATCAAAACAAATTGATTATGATTTAATTTATGTAACTTCTTTTCCATATGATCATATACTTCCTGCATATGTTGCAGCTAGAAAATGGAATATTCCAATAATTGTTACACCATTCATTCATCAAGGGTTTCCCGAACTTTATTTTACTTCAGTAAAACTTACAATTCTTAATAATTCAAATGGTATTTTTGTAATTTCAAATTCGGAAAAAAATATCTTAAAAGAATATGGAATTAATGAAAACAAAATTTCAGTTATTTCGCCTGTTTTATCCGAACAAAAAGATTTTCATCATGATCAAGAAAAATTTTACAATGAATTTTCCATTCCTACTAATCACAAAATTATCTTATTTGTAGGTTCTAAATCATTTACCAAAGGAGTCATACACCTTATGGAATCTATGAATATTGTTTGGAAAAGTCATGATAATGTAACTCTTCTTTTAATTGGTCCAGATAGTAAGGAATTTATCAATTATTTTTCTACTATACCAAAATTCCGCAAAGATAAGATAATTAATTTAGGTACTGTTAGTGATGAGACAAAAACAAATGCGTATCATGCTTGTGATATATTTGTAATGCCATCTAAAAGTGAATCCTTTGGTCTTGTGTACTTAGAGGCATGGTTACAAGGAAAACCTGTCATAGCTTGTAATATCCCACCCATTTCAGATATTATTGAAAATAAAAAAGATGGTCTTTTAGTAGATTTTGGAAATACAATTCAGATTGGTAATTCAATTTTACATCTTATTGACAATCCAAAAATTTGTAAACAATACGGAGAATGTGGAAAG
>JAOTTW010000023.1 GCA_029864235.1 Candidatus Nitrosopumilus sp. | reverse complement strand
TTTTCTCTTTGGAGCTGCTTTTCTCTTTGGAGCTGCTTTTCTCTTTGGAGCTGCTTTTCTCTTTGGAGCTGCTTTTCTCTTTGGAGCTGCTTTTCTCTTTGGAGCTGCTTTCTTTGCAGTAGACTTTTGTGTTGATCTACGTTTAGTTGCAGCTTTTCTCTTTATAGCCATTAAAAAAACGACATTTTCATTGTTATTCTATAGTTAAACTAAATAATTTTACACAATTTGATAACAAATTATAAACGAAATAAATTTTTTAAAATTTTATTTTGATCTAATTTTTTTCAGTAAACGCTTTCTGCTGATGGTCTTCTTCCTTGCAACCAACTTTTACTACCACAGATAGTGCATTTGTATTGTCTTCTACGCTTGTATGTTGCCATTTCAGGAAGAAAAATCAAAATCTGCTCTGTTTTTATCATGCAGTATCTACACCAACGCTGTTCTTTTTCTTGTTCCATTTTATTTATTATGATCGAAAATTAAGCTCCACGAGTTTTAATGATCGTTAAAACGTCTTCATCTTGCAAAATATGACTTAATCCAACTCTTTGTCCACCAAACTTTGCACTTTTCCCCCAGACCATCCCATATCTGAATTCTCTTTTCATTCTACGATGTAATTTATTGCAAATGTCTTCTACCGTATCCCCCTCTCTGGCAATTAGCGGTTCTTTAAAATCGGTTTCTTCACCTTTTGGTCTCATGTAAATTCTAATGAAACTTAGTTTTTCGTAAATTTTCTCTTTGAGTAATTCAATGTTTATGTCTGAATTTGCTGAAACCTCAATCACATCTGATTTAATTCTCGTTTTCAGATCTTTTAGAAATTCTTTGTCTACCAAATCTATTTTATTTAAAATAGTCAATGATTTTGAATAACTGATATTTCCTGCAATGTGATCAGCTAATTGTTCCGAAGTAATGTCTTCTCTGATTACAACCCTTGCACTGACAATTCCATAAAGATGGAGGATGTCTTTTAGATGATGTTCTGAAATCTTCGTCATCTTTACTTGCTGGGCAACTGCTATTCCTCCAGTTGATGCTTTTTCTATAGTGATATTTGGCGGTAATTGATTTAATCTAATTCCTATATTACCTAATTCGTTTATCAGTACATCTTCATGGTATGGCTGAAAGACATCTAACACAAGTAACACTAAATCTGCGCTTCTAGCAACTGACAAAATTCTTTTTCCTAATCCTTTACCCGTTGATGCTCCTTTGATAATTCCTGGAAGATCTAAAACTTGAATTTTTGCACCTCTATACTCCATCATTCCTGGAACCACAGTTAATGTAGTGAATTGAAACGCACCCACTGCAGACTTTGCTCCTGTTATTTTGTTAAGAAGAGTAGATTTTCCAACACTTGGCAATCCTATAAAAACAACTGTTGCATCTCCTGCTCGTCTAACATCAAAACCATCTGATTTTACACTACCTTTTTTTGTATCTTTATCTTCTTGTTCCCGTTTTAGTTTTGCGATTTTAGCTTTTAGTAAACCCAAGTGATGTTCTGTTGCTTTGTTGATTTGGGTTCTTGCCATTTCATCCTGAATGGCCTTTATCTTTTCTGGTATTCCCAACTCTAATCTTCTTCTAGTTTTTTTCTTTCAAATAAAATGATATTGTTCTTTTCAATTCTTTCAATTCTGGAAATGGGTATTACTTGAAAGTCATTTGATTCTTTAATAAATTCTGGTAACGTTTTTTCAACTATTTTTTCAAAATCTCTGTAGAAAACTTTGTATTCATTTGGATTATCTGCAAATCTTGCTTTACTGAAAATCTCCTCAACGATACCTTTTTTCACAATTATTTTGTTATCCGTACATTAATCAATTTTGGTATAACTTTCATTAAAGATTAAAAAGATATTTTCTACAACATTTCTCAGATTATTTATGTCAAGCAACCCCATAACTGATGAATTGCTTTCAAAACTTTGTGATATTGTGGAAAATACTTTAGAAGACATTGTTGTTCAGTTTAGAGGTCAATTCTTTGAGGAGGGTATGGAAGAAAAATTACATGTCCAATTTGAAGCCCGTCTCTCTACTCTGATTACTAAGAATGGAAGTAATTTTGATGATTTGACTTCTTTTCAACATGATTATATTCAAAATAGAATAATGCGATCGCTCGAGCTTTTCAAAAAAGAATACGAATCATAATCTTTTGATTAACCTTACAAAATTTTCTAATATTATTGATCCTGACAATAATTGTGGATTTTGAGCAATTATGTAAGGATGTTATGGATATAGATCCAAAAATTCGCTTTTCAATGATTATCATAGATGGCAAACAAAAATTTGGTGGGTATAGATTTTATACTGTTGGTATCTTAGATTCTAATGAACTAGATCGATCAATTCAGTATGCATATTTTAGAATGTATAGTCGAAGGATACAGGAATATAAACTTGGAAAAACAAAATATGCTTTAGCAGAATATGAAAATGTAAAGAGTAACATTTCCATTAGATGAGAACACCTTACTTTTGGTAAGTATGGAATTAGATATACTTCATGATGATGCCATTCGTAAAATTTTAGACTTGATCGCAACTTGATTTAGTAGCAAATATTATTCGGCTAAAAAAATCAATCCTATGAACCCCAAAACTTTTGCAGTTGATATTGATGGTACCATTACCGAAAATGGAGGAGGAAGAATCAACCTTGACGCTTTGGCAGCATTAAGACATATGAAAAACATGGGACATAATGTAATTTTTGTTACTGGCCGTTCTTCAATTGAGGGCTTTTTGTTATCTGTTTTTGGAGGAACAACAAAAATTGCAGTTGGAGAAAATGGTGGGTGTATCACTGTGAATACAAATGAACATTTTAAGCTTGGCGATATCGAGAAATGCAAAAAAGCATTTGAAGTAATTAAAAATGAAATAGATAATGTTTGTGAAAAACCTGTGTTTCCAAGGATGACTGAAATAGTTTTAGAGAGAACCTTTGATTTAGATTTGGCAAAACAAATTGTAACTGAAAAAAATTTAGATGTTTTGTTATCTGATAGCCAATATGCATTTCACATCAATTCTGCTGGAATTGATAAAGGATTTGGGTTCAGAGAAATTATGAAAAGATTCACAATATCTTCAGATGATGTAATTGCAATAGGTGATAGTACAACAGATATTCCTTTGTTCAAGGTAGCAAAAACAAGCATTGCCTTGGGAAATGCCTCAGAAGATGTAAAATCTGAAGCTACGATGATAATGTCTTCAAAATCTGGTGATGGAGTAATAGAAGCATTAGATAAATTAGCACCAAGATTGTCGGAGATATAGGATTGTCCTTTAAATCGATTATTGATGAAATAGAAAATAATCTAAAAAAAATACTCGATGATCTTTTTGTTTCTGATATCTCATTTTCAGTTGAAACTGCAAAATCTGGATTTGGGGATATCAGCTCTAATGTCTCTTTTTTACTTGCCAAGCAACTCAAAAAAAGCCCAAAAGATATTGCATTAATGTTATCTGAGAAATATGATTTTTGTCAAAGTACATTAGTATCAAAATCCGAACCCCATCCATCAGGATACCTAAATTTCTATGCAAATTGGAATAAATTAAGCCAACTAATACTATCAGAGTCTCTATTAGATGAATTTGGTTCAATTGATATTGGAAAAAATTCAGCAATAGTAGTTGAACATACAAGTGTTAATCCAAACAAAGCTCTTCACATAGGACATGTACGAAATATCGTAATTGGAGACATTCTTTCCAGAATCTTGGAAAAATCAAACTATAAAGTAAATATCCTAAATTATGTAGATGATTCTGGATTACAAGTAGCCGACATTATTGTAGGATTTGAACATCTTGGATTTGCACAAGATCCTCCACCAGGAAAAAAGTTTGATCATTATTGTGGTGATGATGTTTATGTTAAAACCACAGAAAAATATGAATCTGATTCTAGTTTACAAGAAATTCGAAAAAATACTCTAAAAGAATTAGAAAAAGGAACCTCAGAAACTGCTCTGTTTGCTGATAAAATAACAAAACGTGTTTTGTATGCTCAACTTGAAACGTGCTGGAATTTGGGAATTTATTATGACTGTCTTAATTTTGAATCCCAAATAATACGTTCAGGATTATGGAGTAAAATCTTTGAAAAACTCAAAGAAATGAATATCATAAAATTTGAAAAGGATGGAAAAAATGTTGGTTGCTGGGTAATTCGTGGTGAGGGAAATGAAGAAGATAAGGTAATTGTTAGAAGCAATGGTACTGCAACATACATTGCAAAAGATATTCCTTATGCTGCTTGGAAACTAGGTCTACTGGAAGATCCATTTAATTATCAAAGATTTGAAATTCCACAACCTGGTAATCGAATTTTATGGCAAACAACATTGGAAAACTCTTTAGAATCAAAACAAAATTTTTCTGGGCAAAAAGTGATTACAGTTATTGATTCAAGGCAAGCACGATTACAAAAAATTATTACATCATTAATGACCAAATTCAAATCAGTAGATGACGCATATATCCATCTCGGCTATGAGTCAGTAACATTAAGTGCTGATACCGCAAAAACACTCGGTATGGATACTGATGGAAAACAAACTCAAATGTCGGGAAGAAAAGGACTCTATGTAAACGCTGATTCTGTCTATGATTTATTAAAGAATAAGACTGTTGAAGAAACAAAGAAACGACACTCTGACATGATGGATTCTGAGATTGAAACCATTTCACATCAAGTCTCTGTAGGGACACTACGTTATGAAATGATCAAGCAAGATCTTGACAAAGTAATTACGTTTGATTTAAAAAAATCTCTTAGCCTGGAAGGTGACACTGCACCTTACATCCAATATACACACGCAAGAGCTGTAAGAATTTTGGAGAAATCTAAAAAAACTCCTTCTATTGATATTGACTTTAGCTTGTTAAATGAAAAATTAGAACTAGATTTGATCAGAACTATAGGTATATTTGATATTCAGGTTCGTGATGCTGCAATGAATCTATCTCCTAAAGTTATCGCTAAATATTGCCATGATTTGGCAGTTGTCTTCAATTCTTTTTACGAGCGTGTAAAGGTCTTAGATTTGGATGATAAAAAATTAGAAAATGCTAGACTATGCCTAGTAAATTCATTTAAATCCACCATCGAAAAATCACTTGGATTGCTTGGAATTATTGCGCCAGATAAAATGTAATATTCAAGCATTACTATTGTTTCTAGATGTTGACATCCATCACATGTATTTTCCAAATAATCCAGAGAACATATCCTTGTCTATGATAAAAAAGATTTAGTGGTTATGTCCACAACCACAGGAATGATTTTCATGTCCGTGTTCTTCTTTAGGTGCACATCTGGAACATTTGTCTGAACCCATTGGAGAAAAAAAACTAATTCCACATGATATACATTTGATATTTGTCATGTTTCAGCTTAATGTTTACTGTATTTATTGAATACGATTGTATTTCAAAATCAGTAGATTCTTATCTAAATTTTTTTAGTGTGTTTTTGTGGATAAGATTAAACAAAATTTGCCTGTTCTGTTTTACTTTAATCACTCAAAAAAATGGCTTGTTAAAATTTCTAAAAAAGAATCACTTCACACTCACATAGGTGTAATCAAACATGCTGACGCTATAGGAAAAGAGTATGGTGAACGTCTAGTCACAAATAAAGATAAGTATGTCTATCTTCTCAAACCGACGATTTATGATTATATTATGAAAATTCAACATGGAACTCAGATTGTATACCCTAAAGATATAGGCTACATTATTGCAAGAGCTGGAATTACCAGCGGCCAAAAAATTTTGGAGATTGGGACTGGCAGTGGTTCGCTAACTTCATTTATTGCAAGTGTTGTAAAACCACGTGGACATGTTTACACCTTTGATGTTGATGAAAACTTTATGAAAATCGCAGAAAAGAATATCAAAAAAGCTGGAGTTTCAAAATATGTCACACAAGAGAAACTAGATTTGAAAACTGCAAAGAAATTGCCCATTGATGGAATTGATGTTGCATTGATTGATTTAGGTGATCCATGGAATGTAATACCACAAGTTAGAAAGATATTAAATGGAAGTGGTGCAATTTTTGCTATCTGCCCTACCATGAATCAACTTGAAAAATTGACTATGGCACTAGTGGAAAATGAATTTACAGACATAGAGTCAACTGAGCATATTTTACGAACTATTGAAGCTAGAGAAGGAAAAACTAGACATTCATTCCAAGGAATTGGGCATACTACTTATCTATGCTACGCCCGAAAAGTCTTCTTTGGACGAGAGTCAAAAAAATTAAAATCTACAAAAAACATCGGTAGTAAATAATAATCCAATGTAAATGCTAAAACAAGATTTATTCATCCATGTTTACAACCTGATATATGGTAATAAAACTTCTCAAACTTTCTACTGTCAGAAAATTTATTCCTTCACGTAAATCAAATTCTAGGAAAGGAGACAATGGCATAGTTTTAGTTGTTGGAGGAAGCTACATTTACCACGGAGCTCCTATTCTATCATCCATTGCTGCATTACGTTGTGGGACAGATCTGGTATATACTGCCATTCCAAAAATTAATGTTGTACCCACACGTGCAATTTCTCCAAATCTAATTGTAATTCCTTTAGTTGATCAAAAATTAACACGTGGTGCTGTCAGCAAACTACTCGGTGCATTGCCAAGGAATCTAGATTCTGCAACCATTGGTATGGGCCTTGCAATTCAAGAAAAAAATGCTTTGATTAATTTGATAAAATCTTTACTAGATAGAGATGTTCGGCTGTCCTTGGATGCAAGTGCCTTAATTCCAGAAGTCTTACCATGCCTTTGTGACAAAAATGTTGTAGTTACCCCTCACGCTGGAGAGTTTAAGCGATTGTTTGGAATTTTACCTCTCAACTCTAAAAAAGAAAGAATTTCACTTGTTGAGAAACATGCTAAAGAAAATGGAATTACTGTATTACTAAAAGGTTCAACTGACGTTATATCTGACGGAACAACAACTTTTCTTAATGAGAAAAAAACTCCTGCAATGACTGTTGGAGGCACTGGTGATGTTTTATCCGGCTTAGTAGCAGGAATGCTTTCAAAAAATCGTAATCCATTGGAATCTTCTGCAGCAGCTACATACATCAATGGATTAGCAGGAAAAGCCGTTCAAAAGAAATTTGGATTACATATGACTTCTATGGACCTATTAGAAGAACTTCCTGCAGTAATGAAACCCTTTGATAGAATCGTATAGTGACATGAATCCTCTCAAATATGTTGACTCTCACATGAAAACCTTGGTTTCAGATTTGCAAATGTTAATTAGACAACCTAGTGTGTCTGCAAAAAATGAGGGAATCGTAGAGTGTGCAAATCTTGTTAAAAAATTACTAGTAAATTCAGGAATTCAATCTGATCTTTTGCAACTGAAAAAAAATATTGCACCAATAGTTTATGGTGAAATTAAATCAAAATCAAATCCCTCTAAAACTCTATTATTTTACAATCATTATGATGTTCAACCTGCAGAGCCATTTGAACTGTGGGACGATCCTCCTTTTAGCGGTAAAATAAAGGGAAACAAGGTCTTTGGTCGTGGTTCGGCTGATGACAAGGGGGAATTGATTACACGAATCAAAGCAGTAGAAGCATTTTTGAAAACTACTGGGGATGTTCCTTGTAATGTTAAATTTCTAATTGAAGGCGAAGAAGAAACTGGCAGTGCACACATTGAAAATTATTTGAAAAAGTATAAAAAGAAATTTTCTTGTGATGGAATAATTTGGGAATTTGGATATGTTGATTCCAAAGATACTCCGATTGTTGGTCTAGGAATGAAAGGCCTTCTTTTTGTAGAATTGTCTGTTAAAGAATCTGTTCGTGACGCACATTCTAGTTTAGCTGTATTAATTAAAAACCCTGCATGGAGATTAATTGAAGCATTAAAAACACTTCGAGATGAAAATGGACATATTCTCATTAAGGATTGGTACAAAGATGTAATTCCCTTTACAAAAACAGACTTGGAGATTATTTCAAAAGAACCTTTTGATGAAAACTCATTTAAAAAAGAATTTGGAATTAACTCTTTTATTGGTAATATGAATGGGATGGCTGCAAAAAAGGCACTAGTTGGTAGTCCTACTTGTAATATTGCTGGATTTGTTTCAGGTTATATTGGTGAAGGCGCAAAAACTGTTTTGCCTGGAAAAGCTTTGGTGAAAATTGATTTCAGACTTGTCCCTAAAATGGATCCAAAAAAACAAGTTTTAAGACTCAAAACTCATTTAAAATCAAAGGGATTCTCTGATATTAAAATCAAAATTTTTCATGGTGAGGCAGCTGCAAGAACAAACACTTCTGATCCATTTGTTACTAAAGTACAAAATGCAGCAAACGAATCTTATGGAAAGTCCATCTTGAATGTTTCAAATGCCGGAACTGGACCAATGTTTTCTTTTGCTAATATCTTAAAAGCTCCCTGTATCTCAATTGGAAGTACTTACATGTTTTCTCGAATCCATTCTCCAAACGAATTTGCCAGAATTGATTTACTTAAAAAAACTACAAAGTGTATTTGCTTGATAATGGAAAAATTTGGAAAAGATTAGTGTAAGCATCTGGGTAACTTTTTGACAATATGTGCTAACGATGCTCTTCCTGGACCTGCTGCAATAATTACTAGCGCTACTGCCAATAATATGAGATCTAATTCATATGCGCCCTCTCCTGTTAAATTAGATGCCTTTTTGACATAGAAAATTGCTCCCAGCATGATTATTGAAATTAATGATGCAGAAATTCTGGTCAGTACTCCAACAATCAAAAGAATCCCTGGTACCAACTCTGCCAACGCTATTGGAATCTGCATCTCTGGAGGCATTCCTAGTGATCCAGTTAGAAATCCTGCAAATCCTGGATTAAATTTTCCAGATCCATGAACTATGAAAATTATTCCTATAGCAGATCTGAGGCCAAAAAATGTGATGTCATTTAATTTTGTCTGATGAATGTTTGCCTCAGTCATGCCAACTCACATTTTTCATTGTATAAAATATTTATTCATAATTATCATCTAAAAGGAGAAAGCCCTTTATTATGCTCCAAAATGATTTGAAATATGTCTATGTACATGCCTGGCGCTACAGCTGTGGGGATAACTTTTGATGGTGGCGTTGTTCTTGTCAGTGAAAAAAGAATAGCCTTTGGAAATTTCCTTGTAAGCAAGTCGACAAAGAAAACTTTTCCAATTACCCCAAAAGTTGGAGCTACATGCGCTGGTCTTGTTGCTGACATGCAAATTCTTACATTACAAATTGCAGCACTTGCAAAAATTCGAAAAATGGAACTAAAAAGAGATATTCCTCCAAACACAATTGCCAAGATGATGTCTAATATGATGTATGAACGAAGATTCTTTCCACTTCTAACTCAGGTAATTGTTGGTGGTGTTGTCGACAAACCAATCATGTACACTCTTGATCCATTAGGCTCTGTTCTTCCAGACGAGTATGCTGCAGTAGGAACTGGAGCTGAAATGGCATTGGGGGTTTTGGATCCACAGTTTAAGCCAAAGATGACAAAAGATGAGGCAGTTGATTTGGCTAAAAAGGCAGTTCGTGCAGCAGCATTGAGAGACTCTGCAAGTGGCGATGGATTGGATATCCTCATCATTACTGACAAAGGAACAGAAGAATTTACTGAGAAGTAAAGTTAATCATAAAGAGTTTTTCCAACTTCCCAGAATTTATCAGATATATAATGCAAATTTTTTACAACTTCTCCTTTTTCCATGTTTTCAATATCATTACTGGAAACAAGTGCTTTGCCGACTGCTAAAAATTTATGTTGTGATTCTTCAATAATACAAACAATTTTGTCTTTTTCAAAATCAGAATGATTTTTAATTCCAGGCCTCATAATGTTGGCACCTTTACAAACAAATTTCACAGCGCCCATATCCACCATTACATAGGGGAATTTCTCAAGAGTTGTCGTTTCTGATAAGAATGGAATATATTCTTCGTCTATTTTTAAAATTTTAATTTTTTCTCCTGTAATTATTTGAACATCTGAAGAAATTTGATGTACTTTTAGATTTTTTATTTTAGGAATCTCTATTTCCCATTTTTCTGCTAATATTTTTAAAAGTGCAGATGTCTCACTCTTTGAAATTAAATTTGATTTCAAGTTCTAGAGATCTCTTGTCTGATGTCAAGTAAGTCTCTAAGTATGGAGCTTGCTGTTTCCATTCCTCCTGCTCCTCTTCCTATGATTGTCTGCGTACCAGAATGTTCAGATGTAAATGCAATTGCATTAAGTGTTCCATTCACACACAAAGGATCATCAATTGAAATTTCCTTTGGAGCTACTGTTAATTCTCTATTGCATGATGCTATAAGCTTGACTGCGCATTTGTTTTTGGTAGCTTTTTTGATGTCTTCTGTGGTTACTTTGCGAATTCCAGTACAATTAATGTCAGGCATTGTAACTTTCATATCCATAATCCAATTTGCAAGAATAACTAATTTGGCTGCAGCATCAAGACCATCTAAATCCAGAGATTCATCTGCTTCTACATATCCTTTATCTTTGGCATCTTTTAATGCTGCATCAAACGACAGACCGTTTGCCATGTTTGTCAAAATGTAATTTGTAGTACCATTTAGAATGCCTGCAAATGAAGTAATTCTTTCACCTTTTAGGCTATTTTTTGCATAATCCAAAATTGGAGTTCCTCCACCAACAGTTCCACTAAATTTGAACATAACTTGATTGTATATGGCTAATTCCATAAGAGATGGAAATGCTAATGCCAATGGACCTTTGTTAACCGATATTACATGCATCTTGTGTTTCATTGCATTTGTAATGTGTGTCATTCCAGGCTCTGCATCTTTATAGTTACTAGCCGTAGTTTCAATGAGAATATCTGCATCCAGACTTTCTATCATTTCAATTCCTGACATGTTGTTTTTTGTATTTGCATATTTTTTTACTGTCTGAAATTTTTTCTTTACTTCGATTAGCTTTTCTAAATCTAATCCTGATGAATCAACTGCACTACCTTTGCTGTCAAACACTCCTATGACTCTAGGTTTTAATCCATATTTTGCATAGATGTCTTCTGATCTTGAAACAAACAGCTTTACTAAACTCTGACCAACAACTCCAAACCCACAAAGTATTATGCGCAAATTCTTTCCCTCCTTTCTGTTTTTTGATCGTTTCTCATTTAATTCACTCTAATTTTCTTACTCGTAATTGTGTTTTATTAATAATTTTTGAATAATTTTTGAATTTTTTGAATGTTATTGAAGCTATTATTTTATCTCATCAATTTTATCTAAATCTAGTGAAATAGAGTTAATACAATATCTCAGATTGGTAGGTTTTGGCCCATCATCAAATACATGTCCTAAATGTGCACCACATTTCATACAGTTCACTTCAGTTCGAATCATGTTAAATGATGTGTCTGAAACATATTCTATTTTTTCTTCTGATATTGGTTTCCAAAAACTGGGCCATCCTGAGCCTGAATCAAATTTTGTGTCTGATCTGAATAATGACTCTCCACAACAAGAACATTTGTAGACTCCTTTTTCTTTTATATGACAATATTTTCCACTAAAAGGTGGCTCTGTTCCTTTGTTTATACAAATCTCAAACTGTTCAGGTGTCAATTCTGATTTCCATTCTTCACGTGTTTTAGAAATTTTTTTTGTCATGTCTTTTCTTGTTTTTAATACTATTATGATATTATCTGTTTATTTTTTCTCTTTTCTTCTGTTCTCTTTTCTGATTTGAATCTCTCTAAATCATATTCTTTCAAATCTACAAATTTGATTATTTTGCAAAGATTTGGATGCACTCTGTTAATCTCTTTATACATATGTTGTGCTACTTTCCTATAATCAACATGTCCTTGTGGCACGGTTCGCAATTCAATGAGATGACAGGCTTCACGTAAATTAAATTTTATAAAATATGGATAATTATAAGCAAAATTTACAACGTATTGAGATTGCTCTGGAAATTTAACTCTGATTTTATTAAATGTGTTTTTGGTCATATCCATACAATCATCAAAGTCCTTATCAATTCCTAACACCCTGATTTCATCTGGAATTTCATAACCATGATCTGTTGTTAATAATTGTCTTTCTAATGTTAATACTCTATGCCTGTGAAAGTCTCTAAACATACCAAAATTATTCAAAAGATCAAAAGTGTAGTAAACATTTTCAAATGCTCTTGGTGGTCTATGACGTCTGTTTTTCCGTAATTTTGTTAACGAATTGATGATTCTTGATTTATTTTCATTTGACATATTTTTTACTTGTTGTAAAATGTTTAGGTATGATGTGCTAGGAGATTGTTCATAAATTATACTTGTAATTACTTTGTCAATTGCATTTTTTTCTGATTCATAATCTACCAGTTTGGTATGTACTCCTAAAGTTATTTTTGGTTTAATCTCCTGCGCGACTTTTCTTGCTGTACTTTTTAGATCTCTAAGATAATTTTGCAGCGCTTTTCCATATTTGTCATCTGTTCTTCTAACAAATGATTTGATTATTGTATCTAATTCTTTTTTAATTTTTGAGGCTAAATCTCGCTCTTCATGTAAATCAGATGAACCTAAAACTGTAAGAAGATATTCAAATGCCCTGCCATTTCCTGTAATTCCTACATTAGTAAGAGTAGATGCTGGAAGAAGTCCTCTGAGAATATCTAATGCTTTTGCTTTTGTTGAACCATTGTAAATCATATTTGCAGATTTAATGTCGCTTTCATCTTTTAGTTTTAAAAATTTTTTTTCTTTTTTATCTTTGGAATCTTTAAAAGAATATTTTTCAATTGGATGTTTTTCTCTTACATAATTTATCATTTGTTCGATATTTTTTGAATAAACATCAAATGAAAAATTACATGTTTCTAAATATAGATCGGCATATCTTGATTTCATTAATTCAGGATCTCTGTAAAATCTATACTGGCCATTTATTTTCTTATTCCATGCAACATATCTTGAAGATTTTTCTAAATATGATAATCCTATTCTTCTATCTTCAATTTTTTTGACAGCAATATTTGATAGTCCCTCAATTGCAATTTGTGCTTCACCTAGTTCTGCAACTGAATCATCCCCATACTCTAAAAGCACTCGGTTGTAAAATTCCTCTCCTCTATTTTCGCTTTTCAAAAATTCATCTAAGAATATTTGGCGCATACTCTTGTCTGTTCTACTATATCTTGACATTAACGCGCCTCGATCAACTTGTCGTGGAGTAATAATTGCAAATACACTACCATCTGTATTTGAAAAATGGCCTGACAGAATCTTTTTTTCTTTAGCAGTAAACTCTGACAATAATGTTAAACAAATTTCCAATTATTAATAGTCTATTTCTTTTTTCCAATTTGAATTAGATCTGGCGCTTTAGTTTTTTCCATCCCTTTTGTTTGCCATCTTAATAGGACTTCTTTGAATGCATTTGCATCTGCTTCGTTTTCTGTATACATTAATGTAGTTACCCATCTGCCTTTTCCTGCTTTTCCACCAACTGAACTCATCCAGAAATTACTAGGAAGTGTTTCCATTGATTTGTTGTTTGGTTCCTTTGTGATGTCAATCCATCTTTTTGAGACAAAGTACAAAATTTGTTCTAATTCTTCGCGTTGAATCATATGGCCTTTTAATTGTCATTAAATTTTAAAATTTCTCTTAATCTTTTGGTTTTGGGTTAGTAAAAATAATCTTACCAAAACTAGAAACCTTTCTAACACTTTGTCGGTTATACAAATCTCTAAATCACTACACATGACTCACGACGATATCGATATTATCGGTAAAAACGTCAAAGACATGTACGGCACATTTATGGGCAAAGTCATTGGAACAATAACTGATATCGATGGAAGCATCCAATCAGTAGGTGTTGACTGTGGTTCTCAGGGTTTACAGCAAATCCAATATGAGCAACTAGTAGTTCAAGGCGATATTGTTATTTTTATTCCAAAATGGAGACTAGACTCACAAAGGCTTCTACGCGAAAAGCAACTAACTTTACGTCGTCTAAAGGCTCTGATTGATATTGTTTCTGAAAATGGTGACATGAAAGCAGATGCAGAAATAATTCATGAAAAATACAAGTCAAAGCTTGTATCACTAGATGAAACAGAACATGAAATCAAAGCTAAACTTGAGGCAAGATTGACAGAGTTAGATGAGCAAATGAAGTCTGCAAAGATGTTACTATTTGATGCAAAAGTACAATACAAGAGTAATGAAATCTCTGAAACAACATTTGATACAGTGAAATCATGTACAACAGAATTTATTGAGCATGTGACTCACGAAACAGCAGAAATCTCAAACGTTCAAAGAAGAATTTCAGATCTTGATATAGAAGTTCAAAATACTATTGCACCTCCAGAAAAACATCTTCAAGATTCCGCCGTATCATATCTGGACAACACTGAACAAGAAGTTCAGACTAGTCTTCCAGAGGCGCCAACAGCACCAGTAACAACATCTTCAGAAGTCCCTTTTACAATTGAGGCACAAACATCAATATCAGAACCTTCAATTGAATCTGAAGCGCTACCAACAATTCCAGAACCACCCAAACAGGTGACAGCAGAAACATCTGAGAAAAACAATAATAACGACTGGCTTGCACGAATGGAAGCACAATAATTTTTTTCATTTTTATTACATTAAAGGTATAAGTAAAACCAAACTTGATTTTTTAACTATGCTGAAGTATTTGATTTCTCTATGATTGATTTTATTGATTCCTAAATAAATTTGAGTATTCCTTATATCTGAGTATTTTATCAGTCATCACAATTCTTACTACGCTTGATGGATATTTCGAATCTAATTTGATGACTGCATTTGACCTTGATTTTTATGAAATTGAAGTTAACATTTAGAAAGTTCAAAACCCTAGATATTTTGATGTCTGAATCATATGATATTGGGCTTGGAAACTATGATGTTTCCACTAGAAAGTCCGCAGAATCTGATTATGTAGGGTTTTGGGAAAATCAAGCCAAAAATCTTCATTGGTCTTCCATCTGGGAAAAAACGCTTGATTGGAATCCTCCATTTGCCAAATGGTTTGTGGGAGGGAAACTCAATGCATCCTATAATGCCTTAGACGTACATCAAAAAGAAAAATCTGACAAACCTGCAATTTTATGGGAAGGAGAAAATGGCGATTCTAGAATTTTAACTTATCGAGAAATGTTAATTGAGGTTCAAAAATTTGCCAATGTTCTAAAGTCATTAAATGTGAAAAAAGGTGATAGAGTTACAATTTATCTTCCCATGATTCCTGAATTGCCAATATCTATGCTTGCCTGCTCTAGAATTGGCGCAACACATACTGTAGTTTTTTCTGGATTTAGTGCAACATCCATTAGAGATAGAATTGATGATTCAAAATCTAAGGTTGTCATTACTGCTGATGGGGGATATCGACGTGGTTCTATTGTAAAACTAAAAGAAGTTGTAGATGAAGCAATCCAAGATTTTGATTTTGTAAAAAATGTAATTGTTTTTGAAAGAACAAAAACAAAAATTGCAATTAATGAAAAAGACAAGCTTTGGAATGATCTAATGAATAATGCTTCTGATATTTGTGAACCTGAACCTCTAGATAGTTTACATCCTCTTTACATTTTATACACATCTGGAACCACAGGAAAACCAAAGGGAGTTTTACATGGAACAGGTGGATATCTTACTCATCTCTATTCCACCTTCAAATGGGCCTTTGACATTAAAGACTCTGATGTGTTTTTTTGTACAGCTGATATTGGCTGGGTTACAGGACACAGCTATGTAGTTTATGCCCCACTACTTCATGGAGCAACCGAGGTAATGTATGAAGGCGCTCCAGATTTTCCTGATGCATCACGTATGTGGAACTTGATTCAAAAATACAAAGTTACAATTTTTTACACAACCCCTACAGCACTACGAATGTTTATGAAGTTTGGAGATGACATGCCAAATTCTTTTGATCTTTCTTCAATTAGATTACTGGGAACTGTAGGAGAACCAATTAATCCAGAAGTGTGGAAATGGTATTATAAAATAATAGGAAAAGAAAAATGCCCCATCATAGATACTTGGTGGCAAACAGAAACTGGTGGAATGCTAATCTCTCCCCTGCCTGGATTGGAGACAATTCCGCTCAAACCTGGCTCTGGAACAAGACCAATCCCTGGACTCTTGATTTCTGTTGTTGATGAAAACGGCATTGAACTTCCTGCAAATACAAAGGGATTTCTTGTTATCAAAAATCCATGGCCTGGGATGCTTTTGACATTGTGGGGTGATGATGAAAAGTACAAAAATGTCTATTGGTCAAAATATCCAAATTGTTACTATGCTGGCGACTATGCAATTAAAGATGAAGATGGATACTTTTGGCTACTTGGCAGAGCGGATGACGTTTTAAAAATTGCAGGACATAGAATAGGTACTGCAGAGCTAGAAAGCTGTATTGTATCACATGATGATATTGCAGAATCTGCAGTTTGTGGAATTCCTGATGAAGTTAAAGGGGAGGTAATCATTGTATTTGCTGTTCTCAAAGAAAATGTAGAAAAAAATCCTGATGTGTTAGAAAAAGAATTAATTTCAAAAATTCGAACAGACATTGGTTCAATTGCAACTCCAAAACAAATCTATTTTGTATCAAAACTTCCAAAGACCAGGAGTGGAAAAATTATGAGACGGCTTTTAAAAGCAATAGCAAATAATGAACACATTGGTGATGTCAGTACATTAGAAGATGGTGCGGCAGTAACTGAAATCCAAACAGCTTTTGAGGAATTAGGAAAATCAATAAAAGAAAAATAGGCTCTTATTATTTTGATTTTAATGATTCAAGATCTGTCTCTAATAGCATGTCAAACATTTTTTTTAAACCGTCATATTCTGATTTTGAATTCTCATCAAATTCTTCATAATCCGTATTTTTTATCTCATTCAGTCTGCTTTTTGCCTCTTTGAAATATTGTTTCATCTCTGCAATTTTATTATTGGCAAGTTCATTGACATCAAAAATCACTGTATTGCTTCCAATTAGATTCTTTTTCTCATCATATAAGCTGGTTGCTTGCAGTACTCCTGGAAATTCACTCCCATTCTGCCTCTTGAATGTGATCTTTTGGTCTGACACCTTACCTGTATCAAACCATATTTTCAGGGACTCGTTCATGGCCTCCCATGATTCTTTGGGGACATGCTCAAAAATGGACTTGCCTAAAATCTCTGATTTTGCATACCCAAGTTTTGATGCATAAGTTGAATTGCAGTCAAGGATAATGCCAATCGAATTGATTCTCCGCCACATTATTGGTGCGTCTTTGAGAATTTTTCTGGCCTCTGTTTGCAACACTCCATTGTTGTCTCTTGTCTTATTATTAAATTAAAATTAACTGAACCACTGATCCAAATTATGACTCTTTTTTTCGATTGCTTTTTTTAGACGATTTAAAGATGGTTGAACTCTATCTTCTGAGAAACTTCGCTCTCTTACTAGATAATTTGTAATTGCATCGTAGTCTACTTTATCAAATAGTATTTCATCTACTTTTGCAATATTCGGTTCCAGAAATATTTTCCTTATCTGCTCGTAGTCAATTTCTTTTAGTTGTTCTTGAATCTGTGGAATGTCTTCCAATCTTGAATATTGTTTGATCATTTTAAGTGCAGTTTTTGGACCAACTCTTTCAAATCCATTTGGATTAAAATCAGTACCAATCAAAATCCCAACATCTACTAATTCTTTTCTTGTTAATTCTAATGCATCCAAAGTCTTTTGCGTTTCAATAATTTCAGGTTCAATCTCGATGTAGGTATTCCTATTTGGAATTTTTCTTCTTCCACTGTTTGTAAAATTTCTGACCAGTTTTTTTGCACCAAACAAAATTGAATCAAAGTCTTGACTTGCAGATGCATAAGCTTGTCCTGTGTTTGTTAGATTGGCAGCTGTTGCCTCTCCTTCTGAAGGCGCATCAATAATTGGAATTCCAAAATATTTCAATAATGTCTTTGAATCATCTACCATTCCGTCTTTCATACTTGTTGTTTGCTGTGCATATTTTCTTGCATCCTCTAATTTTCCTTCTGCAATTGCTTTTTCATATTTTATTGTGGCATCTTTTTTGATTTGCTTTCTTCTTTCAATCTCTGCTGTTTTTAGTGATGGTGGCTTTCCATCAAAGACATAGACTGGCTTTATTCCTAGGGATAAAAATTTGATATTTCTGTACAGCAGTCCGCTTAAATGACTGGTAATTCTTCCTTCCGAGTCAGACAATTGCATCCCGTCTGGTCCTCTAATTATGGCTAGAAACTGGTAAATCGCATTGTATGCATCAATTGCTACTACTTTGTTTGAAAAAGATTCAAGCTTTGTTTTTTCCCTAATTACTAGTGATTTTAGATTTAGACCCATAGTTACTTGATTTTTATGATTTTTGTGGTATTTTGTGTTTATCTTTTGAAATAAAGCAAATACCAATATTCTGACTGGAGTATTTTGAAAATATGGCAAATTGGTTTCTTTGGGCAGGAATAAGCTTTATTCTTGGTGGTGTGGTCAATTCGGCACTTACTATGGGTGCTACTGAACCTATTAGTTTTCAAGAGGACATTTCCGGATATGCTATTGGATGGATTCTTGTGGGAATTGTTTTGATTGTAATTGGTTTTATTAAACGTAAAAAGTAATTGATAATTGCGTTCTTTTCATGACTCAAAATGGTAAATTGATCTACAAAATTACAAAAATACCTAACCATCATGTGTTTTTTTAAAATTCATTTTTATTAAATAAAGAAAATAGATAATTCATTATGAATCGTTTTGATTTACCTGAACATCTTTCTGAAAAAATTTATGAAATAAAGACAGATGAAACAAAAACCTTCTCAAAATTAGTTTCTTATTTTCCCTTGTCTGATGATGAGAAAAAAGAAATTCAACATTTGTTAGGTGATAAATTCACAATTGATATGTTTTCTTCTATTTTTTCTGATATTATTTCTGATGAAGAATGGGAAAAATCTAAAGTACAAATAAAAAAAAGATTTCACAATGAACTTTTTAATATTGATAAAATCTGATTCTTTTGATGTTTTCTAATATTCTAATTTGCTTTATTATGGAGATGATCTCAGATTAATTGCCAGGTTAGCCAAGTGGTAAGGCGGCCGTCTCGAAAACGGCTACGCGCAAGCGTGCAGGGGTTCGAATCCCTTACCTGGCGTACTCGTAACTTCATACTTTTGAAATTATCTGGAAGTATATTATGTTATTTTTAGCAACCCTATGAGATGTGGAATTATTCTGTGGGAAGGATAAAAAAAGACTGGACTCTAGTAGTCAAGGACGATATTGAGAATTTGATCTTAAAATTCATTTATTGACAATCTAAAATAATCAAAAATTAGGTTTGATTTGTAATCAGATGAACGAATGGTGTCCAGACTAACAAAATTGCAATACCCACCCCAATCATAAAAACAATTGTATAGTATGAAAGTTTGACATCTTTATTCCTTAAAGCATAATGTAGAATAATCCAACTAAATCCCCATCCGATCAGCATGATTGTTTCTTTTCCACTGTATGGACCTATCGCATCTGCTCCTGGAATCCACGTCTTTCCAATTTCATGAATCATTATTTTCAATTCTTGGGAGAGCACACTTAGGGTATGAGATATGGATAATGATAAAATCCCTATCATTGATGAGATCATTGCAGCTGCAGCAATACCATTTTTCTTGTTGGGTTTTTGATTCTCTTGAGTCATATCATACCGACATAAGTTTTGTTATTGCTGCTCCAAGAACAAATGCTATCATCAGAACGGTCCAAGCCGTAGCTATCATCGCGCCTAATGCATTTCGTAATCTTTCATCAAAAGGTATTGCATCCTTATACTTCCAAAGTATAAAGGTAGCAGCTATTGCGATAGGAAGTGGAAAAAGCGAAATATGTTCTTTAAATTCAAAAAAAATTTCGTGAATTTCTGGAAATGTAGA
>JAOTTW010000087.1 GCA_029864235.1 Candidatus Nitrosopumilus sp. | reverse complement strand
CGAATTTGCAAAAAATAATGCTCCAAAAATAGTTGCAGGTATTAAAATGATTTCAAAATTCTTTGATTTACTTAAAAAAGACACTGCAAATAAAATAACACAAAAAAAAGATAGTTTAAGTATTCCCGGCTAAAATTTTTTGCTTATTTTTCTTTCTAACATCTCATATTCTTCTAAGGATATCTCTCCTTTTGCCAATCTTGTTTGAAGAATATTTGAGGGACTAGAACGAAATAATGGATTTATGATCTTTTTTCTTATAATGTCTTTGTTAATTGATATCTGCCTTGAATTATCATCTACTTTTTTCTTGATACCATAAACAGCTCCGATTAAAATTCCCAATCCACCAACAGCTAAAACCATTTGGGCAGTTTCGGAGTTATTCTCAGATTGTTTTTTTGGTTCAGATATGGATGTCGCATCCGCTTCTGGTAAGATTTCATTTTCCATGAATTGTCCTATAGATGTTTTTAGTTCTTTTTCTGACTTTTCATATCCTACTGCATCCTCAATTGTCAAATCAGGATAGTTCCTATCAAACCATGACTTGTATTCAGGTTCATTATAATATCTATCCAAGTAGTATTTTGGGTCTTTGGATAGATCTATAAAACCCGCGATTGATTCTGAATTAGTTTTAAGACCATCTACTTCTGCAGACATCGAAGATACACTTACTATTATTATCAGTATGAATAATGCTGAATAAGTCCTATGTATCTTACTCATTGTAAATATTATCTTATTTTTTTTAATTTAAGAGTCACGTATTATTCATCTAGTTTTTTTCTACGTAATAGTTAAAAATGAAGATATCTTTTTTTTAAAAAAACTATTTTCACAATATAAATACAATATACTCATAGTATGAGATATTCGACTTTTAATCAAGTTTTAATGAATGTGTCTAAATCATGTTAGAATTATTTCAGTTTCTTTAGTTCTTGTGAAACTAGTGGTAAAAATGCTCCCACATCAGTAACAATTCCGAGTGCTTGCCATGTTCCTCTATCCATCAGCTTAGTAACAGTTGGTTGATTGATATCCACAACTATTACTTTTACATTTGCAGGAAGCATGTTTCCAGTTGCAATGGAATGAAGCATCGTTGAAATCATAATTACCATGCTAGCATCTTTTAGAATTCTTTTGTATTCTCTTTGAGCTTGAGCGACATCAGTGATTACATCTGGAAGTGGACCATCATCTCTGATTGAACCTGCCAAAACAAAAGGAATTTTTTTCTTTACACATTCATAAAAAATTCCTTTTTTCAGATTGCCACTTTTTACCATTTTTGGAATTGAGCCTGCTTTGAATACAGCATTAATGGTATCCATGTGATTTCTATGCCCTTTTCTTGCAAGTGTTGCATCATGAACATACATTCCCAATGACGTTCCCAGAGTAGCATATTCAATATCGTGAACTGCCAGTGCATTTCCTGCCAAAACTCCATGAATGTATCCCCCTCTAATCAATTCTGCAACGGCATTGGCTGCACCAGTATGCACTATGGCAGGTCCTCCCACAAGGATGATTTTTCCTCCATTCTTTTTTGTCTCTATAATATCATGTGCTACTTTTTTGGCTATGTGTTGTGTAGGTCTTTCACTGGAGCTACTGCTGCCCATAAATGCAAAGATGTTTGCTTTATCTCGGGGTCTTTGTGGGGGTTCTACCTTTACACCTATTTCATCAACAACAACCATATCATTCTTTTTTACATCTCTAATTGGAACACAAAATGCACGATCTTCTTTTAGTATTATACACTTGTCCATCATTTGGTTTTCTACATGAATCCACTTATTCTTGTGAAAAACCCATGTATCATTATTTGTGGTACTGTAAAAATTATCTGGCATAACCATATCTCTTAATGCTTTTTGTAATTTGACTTGTTTTTCATTTTTGGGCGTAGCTCCATCCCTATGTATATCATCTAAAATTTCTTCAAGATGTTTTTGATTTTTTCCAGAAACTAACAATCTTGCATAACTTGAATCTTTTTTCTTTTTTCCAACCTCAAGTTTTAAAATTTCAAATTCTCCTCCTTGATTCATAATCTTATCAAAGATCTTAGTTAGGATCATCGAATCAATAAGATGGCCACTAACTTCAACTTCTTGAGAATGTCTTTTCAACAATTAAAACCAATATCATTCACTCAAAAATGTTTGGGGGTAAATTTAGGTACAATGTTTGTTAATTTTTCTATACTGGCAATACTACCTTTCCTTTGTACTCTAAAATTTGATCTTCTTGAAATTTTTTTTCTAGTATTTCTTTTTGTTCCTTTGTAACTCCTTGAACGATAGTTTTTGAAAATCCTTTTTCATCTACAAGTGCTAAAATATATCCACTATTATCAGTAAGAACAAATCCCGCAGATTCATCAACAAATGCATAAAGATTCTCCTCCCCTACTGGATTCCAAATATTTGATTTGTTATCAGATAATGCTAAAGCAGGCATAGCTTTTCCATTTGTCAATCCATTTAGGTACTCCCTTGCAGCTGCTACTCTTTTTTGACCTAGTTTTAGTGCCTGAAAATATTGCATAATTCAAGAGAGATTATTTGTTATAAAAACAATATCTCAAAATGATGTTTACATACAATTATGGTAAAACCGCTACATCTACGTGGCAAATATTTCCAGTGAATTATTTCAACTTTTTAAAAAACATCTTTATCCCATAATTTATCTCAGATAGTATTGGCAATTTCAAAATACTGTCGTGCGACACTACATAACTCATGTACTGGGCTTATTGAATTAAACAAGGTATGTACATGTAATTGCCATGAAACAGAAAAACCTGATTCGTTTTGGAGAATAAAATAAAATCAAATACAAAACTAGATTATTTGGTGATATTCTAAATCAGATGATAAATTTAGGCTGAACCTAAATCACCATCAGTAACAATCACTTTGAAAACTTTAACAGTATAACTGCCTTCAAAGATGTTGGTTATTTCTCCTGTTTTTGGATCTACATCTCTTACTCTAAACTTGTATTCATATGATCCATCTTCGTTAACTTCTGTCTGAGCAATATGTATTGGTTTATCATGACTATCTTCATCAAAGAATTGAATAATGACTGGAAAATCTAGAGCATGATTTTTTATCTTTCCTTCAACAAATGCCCATGGCAACGTGTTGCTTTCAGGTATAGTTAGCATCATTACAGTTTTTTCAATGCTTAATTTATCATCAAGAGGAGTAGTGGTTGTTTGAGATGTTTCTGCAAAGGACATACTAAAAGGTGCAATTAGCATTACAAGCCCAAGAATTGCTCCAATACTGAAAATAGCAATTAGATTCACACCCCAGATAAATCAGAACAACATAAAAGAATTTCGAGTGAATTGTGTATGTATAGTTACCTTCTTGTAACTGCTTCATATGTTGATCTGTCTATATTCCATGTGACTTTAATATCGGAATTATTCTCATATCGTTTTGCAATATTTAACATTTTGTCTTTTAATGCTAATTCGAGTTTAGACATGTCTGTAATTTTTTCTTCAAGAGTTTCTTCTTTTTGGGATTCATGAGCATTTCTTATTATGATAATCTGATTACTGAGATCTTCATTGGACATTGCTTCATCTGAATGATACATTTTCAGAATTTCCTTTTCAGATTGGTTTGCTGAAGCATCTATGTTATTGAATATGTTGGTGTACTGGGATTCTAATTGAACCTGTTTTATGGCATATTCCTCATTTATTCTCAAGATTTCTTGATTAATCTCATAGATTTTATCTAATACTTTTTTGTATTGATCTTTTTCCAAAATATATTGTATCAAATCATGCACTTCACCTGTACCCTGTTTTATGGATTCTTTGACAATAGAATCAGAGATGCAATGGTATTCTAATGATATAGTATCATACAAAACTGAAAAACCTTCCTTACATTGTGTACCTGGGTTTGTTTTTACATTGGATATAAGAGAATTTTCATCAAATACTGTTTGGGAAGATTCTTTGTTTACAATCTTGCCGATGCCACTTCTTTCCCACATTTGAGCAGTAGATTCTGTTATGCATGAATAATCATTTTTGTTTAGTCTATGTACAACAACATAACCATCTCTACATTCAGTATCGGAGGTTGTACTTGAACCATATTTGGCAGAATGCTCATCATCAGGGTTGGCTAGTAAATATGCTGGATCTTGTCTGTAATCTGTATAATATTCAATTAATTTTATTTCGGAAACCTGTGATGGATGAAATTGTCCCGTAGAATTAAACAGTTGTTGTTGGCCATAATATGCCAGTTCATGCTTTACATTAAACTGTGCATTCATTTCAATTAATTCAATTTTTTTAGTTTGAGCTGCATTATTATATGCATTTCTTGCATCATTTAGGCTTCCACCACTTAGCAAAACTTGCTTTAATGCTTCTCTTCCAGCTTTGACTTTCTGTTCTTTGAATTCAAATTGATCCCAAAACACTCCTCGCACATACTCTGGTTTCTTGCTTACAAAACTTTCAAATGCATTTCTTGATGAATGCTTCTCCCATAGCCTTTCCCATTCTTTTAGATCTTGATTAAGTCTCTCAATTGACATGACTCGCATCTCTTCAAGATTTTGCTTGGCTTGATTTTCTTCAAATTGTTTTTGTTCTAAATCTGCAATCCATTTTTTTGTCTCTTCAATCTTTTCTAGAATATCTTGCGCTATCGGATCTAACAATAAATCATCAGAAAATGTAATTTGTTCATTGATCTTATTCGAGTCATTATCAATTTGACCATGACTCATTTGAATTGAAAACTCAGAAATTCCAATTATAGACAGTAGTAAAATTATAAAAAACCAAGTTTTCATCGAAGAAAATCTCCTTTTTTTATAGAATTATGTTTAGAATTATGATGGAGTAATAACAGTGACAAGACAGATGTCATGCTCATTACGTATCTATGTTGTGTTAAATAATAAAGCTTTAGGTATTAATCATTAATACCCTAATGAATTATATTCTAATTATTGA
>JAOTTW010000022.1 GCA_029864235.1 Candidatus Nitrosopumilus sp. | reverse complement strand
CTTCGTGCTGCACTCATTTGAGTACTCATATATTAAGTGAGTAATTGCCTGATTTAAACAATAGTAAAAATCAAAAAACTGATCGCTAAAAATGTTTACACCATAGTATGAAAATTGAAGAAGGTCGAATCTAATGAGTATTAGATAAAGATATGAAAATTTTGAGGGCATTCATGGTGGTAGTAAATTTGAATATGAAACATAAATTTTGTTTATTTGATTGTATCAAACAGGTATAATGATTTTAGAACAATTATTTAATTCAAAAGTGAACAATTAGGCTACCTTCACATTTAATCTTCGATACTTCATCATAGAATTTGACATGGTCAGAATCAGTACGATTCAAAGAATGCAGAAAATAAGAGATATTTTCAATCAATTTAGTCTCAATGAAGAATAACAAAACATACTTTTGAAAGTAATCTTAGTTCATTCTCTCAATATTCAAAATTATAGAAGGAATCAAGGCACAGAGAAAAACGCCATGTAGTGTATTTTTTCAGAAATTGTTTCGTAAATTCAATCATAGAAAAATAGATTAGGACAAAATCTTTTGAATAGTAATTATGAATATACTATCCATAGGAGGCTCTGATCCTTCAGGTGGAGCAGGTATACAGAGTGACATTAAAACATTTAATGAATTAAATGCACATGGTTTAACTGTCATTACAGCAGTTACTGCTCAAAACACAACAAGATTTGGTTTAGTTCAACCAATATTAAAAGAAGTAGTAAAGGATCAACTAAATACTGTTTTTTCAGATTTTGAAATTGACGGTGTAAAGATTTCCATGGTGTATAATTCACAAATAATTCAAACAATTTTCCAAGAATTAAAAGATAAGAAAATTCCAATAGTAGTTGATCCCATTATAAAATCAACAACAGGAGGAATTCTTTTAAAAAAAGAAGCAATAAATGATTTTAAAAAATTTTTAATTCCTTTGGCCACCGCAATCACTCCCAACAAATTTGAGGCTGAATTTTTGACAAGAATCAAGATAAATTCAAAAAATATAAGAGAAGTTGCAGAAAAAATTCAAAGTTTAGGAGCAAAAAATATCATTATTACTGGAATCGACGAAGGAAAAAAAATATCAGATTTCGTTTTAGAAGAAAACGCCCAATATACATATTCAAATAGAAAAATATCAAGTACAAATCATGGTAGTGGTTGTAATTATTCATCAGCGATGATTTATGCACTAACAAAGGGAAAAACAATTAAGGAATCAGTAAAATTTGCAAGAAAATATACTTTTGATTCTATCAAAAATGCTAAAAATTTGGGAAGGGGAATTGCAATTACTCAAAATAAAAGTCAAGATAAGTTAGTAATTGAATTAAATCAAGCCATATCTAAATTAATCTCTATCAAAGACATTTACAAAAATATTCCAGAGTGTCAAACAAATTTTGTATTTTCAAAAACAACCCCTAAATCAATCACAGATGTTCTTGGTATTGAAGGTAGGATTGTCAAGACAGGAAAAAGAATTACCGTTGCAGGAAATTTAGAATACGGCGGCTCAAAGCATGTTGCAACTGCATTGATTATAATGAATCAAAAATTTCCAGAAATTTGTTCTGCAATTAATTTAAAATATCAACCAGACATCATATTAAAATTAAAAAGAAAGAGATTTAGAATTTCTAGTTATGATAGAAATACAGAGCCGGTAAAGGTCAGAAAGAAAGAAGGTTCCTCAATTAAATGGGGAATAAAAATGGCAATAAAAAATTTGAGAACTGCTCCCGACATAGTCTTTCATAAAGGAGATTTTGGAAAGGAGCCCATGATCATAGTTTTTGGAAAGACTCCATCAGAAATACTAGAAAAAATTTTTAAAATTATGAGTAATGACTGAGGCAGTAAATTAGAAAACTGTTATGTCATACTAAAGATAATGTGATAAAAGATATATGAATAATCTGTAAAAATATAATGAAGAATAAAGAAAATGAGCGACATTCTAATTAGAGAGTTAAAAAAAGAAGATCTTTGGAATGGATTTTTAACTAGTTTAGATTCTCTTCGGGAGGCAAGTAACATTACAAAAGACAAAGCTGAGAGAATTTTTGAAAAAATTGATTCAAATCAAGATCATGTTATTGCAGTAGCAGAAATAGATGGAAGAATTGTAGGCGCTACAACTCTTTTAATTGAATCCAAGTTCATCCACAACGGTGGAATGGTCGGTCATATTGAAGATGTGGTAGTAGATAAAAATTTTCAAGGTAGTGGAATTGGAGAAAAAATTGTCAAATATCTATTAGAATATGCAAAAAATAGAGGATGCTACAAGACTATTCTTGACTGTACCGATGACGTAATTCCATTTTATGAAAAAATGGGCTTTAAGCATAATGCAAATGCATTAAGGTTTGATTACGACTAGAAATATTCTTTTTTTGGACGTTTCTTTTTTGTTTTTAACAAAATTCCACCAACTATCATAACAGGAGCAGAAAGTATCATGAAGAGTAATGGAACTAATTTAACAGAGTCTGTCAAATACTGTTCGGCAATTTGACCTATAAGAGAATAACAAATTGCCATTCCAGACAACATGATAATGCCACCACCAAGAATCATCAAACCAATGGGTTTTGAACCATAACGTCTTGACAAAATAAATGAAAGCGCAGCCAAAATGGATGCAGGTGCAACTCCAATAGAAATGAATTGTAAAATTTTTGGATTAGCCTCAAAAACCATTCCAAACTCAAAATCAGTTGGTACATTAGTCATAAAGAAGTAAATAGAAATCATTTCTCCAGAAAACATTGCAAACAAACCAATGCTTGCAACTGCAGTCCATTTTTCGATTGCCATGATGATTGAGAATCTAGTTGATAAATAAACTATTCAGAAAAATTATACAATGCCAACTAGATTAGCAAGTTCCTTTCTACATGCAGCACCAAGTTTTTCAGCAGCCTGTTCTGGAGAGATATCATTTAGAAATATTCCATATCCACGTTCAAGGCCTGACCAAGATTTTGTTATTGGATAAATTTCAACATGCCAATGAATCTGTCTGCTGTTTTTCTTTTCAGGAGATAGGTGAAATACTAGATTATAGGAAACATCTTTAATTGTTTTTGAGAGGCCACCAAGAGTAGCTCTTAATATCAATGACAAATCATTAATTTCCTTTTGTGTGATTTTTGAAAAACTAGTGGTATGTTTTTTTGGTGAAATCCAAAATTCATAAGGATATGAAGGAGCCCATGGACAAAACGCAATAAATCCCTCTGTTTGTAGGACTTGTCTTATACCACCAGTCTCTTCATTAATTGTCTGACACATAGGACATACACCTTTTTCATTAAGTATTTTGTGTGATGCTTCTGCCTCCTCGTCAATAATTGGAGGAATGGTTGAAAAGGTTAAGAGATTCAAATGAGGGTGAGGGTTTTTGCTACCTGCAAGTTCACCTTGATCAGCATATATTGAGACATATGTTACACCTTTTTGAGCATATAACCACCTTAATCTGTCTTGAACCACAACTAAGACATTTGACCATTGTTCAGAATCAATTGTTGCAAGAGTATCTTTTTCTTTTGGGGATGCGACAACGATATAGTGATAGCCATAAGCAGGTTCGCTATAATGAGGTCTATCACTATACGAATTTTCAGTGTCTATTGATACTATAGGATTCTTACTTTCAAAAACTCTAATAGACCAGCCTTCAACATATTCATCTTCATTGTCTTGAAGACGTTGAAGCATTCCATCTTTTGCAACAAGTGAAAGTACAGAAGGATTTGTCATAGATTCATTTCCAGGTGCATAAGGAGATTTTTTTGGATCAACTACTTTATCTTCTTTTTTTGAGATAATCATAAAACGCTCAGAAACATAATCTTTGCGCATATCTCCCATGTCTCATATGGACATGCAAAGTATGTAAAAACGTTTATGGAGAATAAGAAAATTATGATTTTAAAAATAGAATAATAATTTCATTAAAACGTAAAAAAACAATTTTTAAAAGTTTTGTATTTTATGATTGTAATAACATTTGATCGCAAAAAATTTGATGAAAGCTTTAAACTAGAGCATCTTAGTCTTGAAAAATAGGTAGCAAGAATGGATAATTCTAGTACTCACTTGATTTACGTTTTATTGGATGGTGTAGGGGACCTGCCTCACCCGGATTTAAATGGAAAGACACCGCTAGAAGCAGCAAATACTCCAAATTTAGATAAATTAGCAAGAAAAGGGGTTATTGGCGAAGTAATTTCTGTAGGAAAAGGAATTGCCCCAGAATCAGATATTGCAGTTTTCAACATGCTAGGATACAAATTTCATCATACAGACTATGCAGGTCGTGGCGTTATTGAAGCAATCGGGGTTGGTGTTGATTTTAAAGATGGAGACTTGGCATTAAGAGGAAATTATGCGACCCTAGATGACCAAGGAGTCATCATAGATAGAAGAGCAGGCAGGCATATTGAGAAAGAAGATGCAGATGGGATTGCAAGGGAGATAGAGAATAAAATTAAATTTTCTCACCCAAATACTTCAGTAGTAGTGGCTCCAACAATAGGACATAGAGTAACTGTCAGGATTAGATCAGATTCAAAGAGATTATCATCGAAGATTACCAATACAGATCCAGCATACAGTAACATAGGAGGCATGGGAGTAGCAAAGGCTGTAGGAGATTTCTTGAAAATTGAGAAATGTAATCCGCTTGAAGAAACTGAGGAATCAAAGTTTACTGCAAATTTGGTTAACGAACTAAATGAGCAAGCAATTAACATTATGAAAGAGAGTCAGATCAATAAAAAGCGTAAAGAACAAGGTAAAAAATTACTAAGTTGTATCTTACTAAGGGATGCAGGAAACAAATATCCAGATGTAATACCAATTAATGAAAAATATTCTATGAAAGTCTCATGCATCGTAGATATGCCGGTAGAGCTAGGAATTTCACAAGTACTTAAAATGAAGGCATATGAGGCGGGAGGATTAACAGATTATGAAGAAAAGGCCAAAGTCGCAGCAAAAGCAATGGAGACTCAAAATGCAATATATGTACATCTTAAAGGTCCAGATGAGTTTGGTCATGATGGCGATGCGATAGGAAAGATGAAAAATATCGAAGAGATTGATCAGAGATTTTTCAAGACACTTCTTGAAAATATTGATCCTAATAAAGTCGCAATTATAATTTCAGCAGATCATTCGACACCGTGTATCAATAAAGGTCATAGTGATGATCCAGTTCCAGTTTTGGTTTCAGCAGATTTTATAAAAAATGATGGAACCACAAGAATGACTGAAGAACAAGCAAAGAAAGGAAGCATAGGACTCATTCAAGGAGCAGAAGTCATAGAGACATCTTTGAATTTAATTAAATCTCAAATATAATCAGCTTATTTTTTTTCTGCATTTCTTTAATTTTTGCTCTAATTCTATCAACATCTATTGTAGCATACCTTGATGGGGAATCACCAAGTTTTTCTAGTGTACGTTTGAGCATTCCAATTCCAATACTATGTTCATTTTTTTGTGCATGTGCAAACGCTACCGCGAGTAAAATAATTCCTTGTACAATTTCTTTTTCACGTCCGACACATTTTTTCCAAACACCCTCAAATGCCTCATGACTTTCCCAAAAACGCTCATTGTTAAAATAAAAAATACCATCTTCAATCCCTTTTTCTTTACTAATTTCTTCTTCAAATACATGACGGGCATCATCTAGAGGTCCAATAGGGCTCAGTTTTTTAACCAATGATTCTATTTTGTTTTGTTCTACGGAAACATCCAATTCTACAAAATTGCTTGCCACACGAGCTACTCTAATTGAGGCTTCAATATCAGAACATAGTTCTCTTGCTTTATGAACAAGTTCCCGAGAATTTTTAGGTGAATAACCATTATTTTTCAAATGTAGCATGTAGCGTTGCATAGTTGAGATTAAACGTAATTTCTTAAATTTCTTATCTTATTTCAATCAAGATTTATATGAAATATACAGAGGATTTCTGTACATGTCTATTATTAACACTGTTAATGATGTAAATAATACATTTCTACTGAGAAGGGAGTTAACCTGTAATTTTGCAGGGTTGGCAGGAAAGCTCCAAAAACTCGAGGCAGTAAATATGATCACAAAAGAATTCAAACTTGAGGATAAAGTTGTAATCCCAATGAGATTACAATGTCATGTTGGAAAACCATTAGTTACAGGAACATTCTACGTTTATGATGATGAGAATTTGGCTAAAAAACATATCAATCCAATAATATTTTCAAGATTAGAAAAATCAAAAGCAAAATTAGCTGATGTACAAGCTTCAGAACAAACTGCAGATGCATCTGCTGAAGATACAGAAGTAAAAACAAACGCAGCATCAGAAATAAAAGAAGAGGGAAAGTCTGAATAATGGCAGGAAAAAAGGGCTCAAGTCCTAATGTCTACAAATATTTCAAAGTAGATGGGAATAAGGTATCAAGAATTAGAAAAATTTGTTCTAGATGTGGAAAAGGAGTTTTCATGTCTGAACACAAAGATAGACATACTTGTGGTAAATGCGGATTGACAGAATTTAATCAATAAATCAGTTAAAGATAGTTTTTTTAATTTCATCATAAATTGAAATTTGTTTTGAGGATTCAAATGGAAGTGAAATGTCAAATACCAATAACTTAAAATATAAAGTGCCCTTTACCGTGACATCAATTTCTCCTTGAGTAAGGAGTATCGAGTCAACTACTGGGGATAAATTATTTTTTTGAATATTCTGAAACAATATGATTTTTTTTGTTTGTCCTGGATTAAGCGTGGTGTTGATTTTACTATAACCATTTCCTACTGAAACATTGTTAATTAAAAGATCATAGTATAAATCAGGAATGTATACTGGAAGTAACCCATTATTACTTAACTCAAATATAAAATTCAGATTAATTTCACGAATTAAATCAAATATTACGTCAAACCAATTGCCAGATAATGTGTTTAGACCTAATTTCATAAGAGTTGACCATGATAGTGGTTCAAAATCAATACTGTGAAACGTTATGTCATTCAGACGTATAGTGAGTTGAGTGTATGAATAGACAAACAATCCAACAACGATTAAAAGTATTATAAAAAAAATAGATATGCCGAGTGCTTTTCTCATAATTTTTGATATATTGTATAAGATTAAGAGATTTCTTATCTAGACAAATTTTTTATTGATAGATTTTTACTTGAACGGATCAAAAGGTAATAATAGGATAATTTCAAAGACAGGGATAATGGATTATGAAAAACTCTGTGACGAAGTTCTGAATTTAGATTCACAGATAAGGTTTGCAGGAATCTTAAATTCACGAGGAGAATTAGTCACAGAAAAAAGCAAAGGTAATTCATCATTGTTATCTGAAGATGAAGTGAAAATGTCAATTCACTACACATTTGAACATTGGAATCGAGTTAAAAATTTAGAACATAAACTTGGAAAAGAAAAATTATTTGTAACTGAACATGAGAATGTAATTCTTTTTAGCTTATTTTTTAATGGGAATTTGTTATTACTAAGCACAGCGCCAAAGTCTAATTACTCAAAAATAATTTCAAATGTACAAAAAGTAATAAAAAAGAATTCAACTGAAAAGAAACCAGAAGATGAAATATCTAAAACAAAAACAAGTCCAAGAACAAAACCAAATAAAAAAAAGGATATTTCAGAACTGAAATCCAGATTAGAAATTTTAGAAAAACAAATTGATGCACTTTCAAAATTTAAGTCAGTATAATTTTTTCTTGTAAATTTTGCTACTTTTTTGTTCTAATTGATCTAGTTTTTTGAGAAACATAGGGTCCAATTTGATTTTGGAGAGATAATCTGCAGATAGTTTCATAATATTTGTATCAAGTGAAATGCTAGATTTTGGAAGATCTTTGTCTAGCCAGAATTTGATTGCTTTATCTTCTAATTTATGATCCCTAAATCCAGCAGGGAATCGTTTAGTGATGTGATTTAGTAATGTTACATCACTAAACACAGCTTTTGGTTCAAAAAGTCGAGTTTCATCAGCATATACATTTTCAAAAAGATTTCCTGTTATTTCATCTGAAAGTAATTCCATTTTTGATATTTTTCGAATGAGTTCTAGAAAATGTAGAAATTCATGTGCCAGAATAGCATGTATGGTACCTTTTAATCCATAAGCAACTAGAGGAGCAGAGATTTGAATAACTACTTGAAATTGATCTTCAAATGCAACAGGAATTGTTCGCGCAAATAAAATTCCAAATTCATATGGATTTGAACTTAGCGAAGAGATGATTATAGAGGGTTCAACGTATGCTATTGGAAAGCGAATCCCTGATGCTTTCTCTATTCTATTGATACCCTCCACTGTAATTGGGAAACGTTTGAGTACAAGATCATAGACCTTGTCAGGAATTAGTCCCTTAACATGTGCTTCTTTCATTCGGATTAATGGATCCAATGTACCAATTCCAGAATATTGAATGTAAAAAGGTTGATTCTATCTAGATTTTGGTTTTCCTGATTTTGATTGTTTTTTTCTTCGTCTGTCAGCACATTGATCTGCATGTCGCTGGTGCTTACCTTTCTTTCTAATTGGCATGATTAACATAAAAAATCAGGTATTAGTTAATTGTTATCATTCCAATTCAATATCATAAAAATCAAATTGCGTACAAGAGCAAGGGGTATTCAAAATTTGACTTACGCCAGGACTGACATTGTCTGATGCCACAAATCGCTTTATGGGAAATCCCCCTTCAGCCCTAATTGTTAATGTAAAACTACGTTTGGAAGTTATTTTGTATTTTAAATTAGAGACTACCTTTTCAGAACGTTTTCCTGATTTTTCATAAACTACTACTGATTTTTTGAGGATTTCTTTTAATTTTCTAAGTGTTTTTGAGTCTATTTCATTTTGAGCATGGATCTGAAGTTTAATCAGAGACGTAAAATGTGGGAATTTTTTTGGAAGTTCAGAAATTATTTTACAATTGGAAATAGAAACTGAATCAAGATTAATTTTTTTTGAGAGATAAGGTCTTCTTTTGAGAGGATTTTGTATTTTTACAAAAAAGGGCCTTCCAGAACCAAGTACAAGACTTGATTTGTCTTCACCCCCCATCCATGTAAACTTTGTAATAGTTCCACCAAATTTTGAAAATAGATAATAAGAAATTTTTCCTTCAACACTATCAAATTCAGTAATGCCATGAAAATTGCAGATCATGCATCCTTTCCCAAAACAATTTACACAAGATTTTTGTTTTTGAGGAAAACCTCTCTGTGTTTTATTATAACTACCTTGTAATGAAATAGATTTTGAACGAATATAGCAAGACTCATCTTTGAAATTTATTGTAAAGGTAATTTCAGGATCTAGATAATCAAGTTTTTTTTTGGTTTTTCGTATAAACTGTTTTGCTAATTCTTTTGTAATATCGGTTTTGACACTTTCAATTCCACGAAGTTTGTACTTTGATCTGATGTAATCATCTCTATCAATAATAGATGGTTTAATTATTGCACCTACAAGTATGGAGGAGTACTCATATTTTGAACATGATTCCAACATTAATTTCAGATAAGGTGTTAGATTAGAAAGTAAGTTTTTACAAACATAACATTTGACTGAAGAAATTTTAAGATTTCTTCGTATTTTTTTACCCAATAACTTGTTTGAAGATGAACCAAGTGGTTTAGAAAATAATCGTCCCAAGCAATTATCACATAAATCAAATTTCTTAATAATTTGAAATGCATTAGGAAGGATTTCTTTAATGCTTGTCATGATTTTATTTCTGTTAAGAGGAATTTAGTGATCTAACCCAATCCCATACGTCGTAAAGCACCTTGCATCTGTCTTCCTTTTGATGCCTTCATCATATTTTTGGAATTTTTATAATTTTTTACAAGTTCTTTTACTTCATGCTCTGGCCATCCAGAGCCTCTTGCTATTCGTTTAATTCTAGAAGAATTTAATAAATCAGGATCGGCTTTTTCTTCTTTTGTCATGCTTTGAATAATATATCTCCATTTTGAAACTCTGCCTTCCATTTGATCAAGTTGATCATCTTTTACCATTCCAGAAAATCCAGGCATATTATCAAGGAATCCCCTAAGAGAACCAACTTTTGTCATCTCTTCTAGCTGATAGAAAAAGTCATCCATATTCATTTTACCACTGGAAATTCGTTTTAATCGGACTTCATCACCTTCATTTTCTAATCTTTTTGCTAAATCTAAAACGGCTTGAATGTCACCCATTCCAAGCAATCTTCCAACAAATCTTGTCGGAGAAAATTTTTCCAGATCGTCAATTCTTTCACCGGTTCCAATGTACATGATTTGAGCTCCAGTAGCAGCAGAAGCAGCAATTGCACCACCACCCTTTGCAGAACTATCTAGTTTTGTAATTATAATTCCTCCAACAGGGATTGTCTTATGAAATGCCTCTGCTTGATTGAAACATTGTTGTCCTATGGTTCCATCAATTACCAATAATGCAAGATCAGGATCTGCAACTTGGTTAATTTGCTTCATTTCTGCTAGAAGATCATGCTCTTCTTTATGGCGTCCAGCAGTATCAATAAGAATGACATCTAAAGGCATTCCTTCAAAATGTTTTAACCCATTTCTTACAATGCTTGGAGAATCTTTGTTATTCTCTTCACCATATACCTCAATGTTTGATTTTTCACACATAGTTCGTAATTGAATTAGTGCACCAGGTCTATAGGTATCAGCACCAATAACTCCTATTTTATATCCCTGTTTCATCAAAAATTTTGCTAATTTTGCAGCGACTGTTGTTTTTCCACTACCTTGAATTCCAAGTAGTATGATCTTGTTTTGTTTACCAGGTTTGAAATCAAAATCAGTTTCTTTTCCAAGGAGTTTTGCTAGCTCATCATATAAAATTTTTACAATATGATCCTTTCTAGACAGACCTGGAGGAGGGGTTTCATTTAATGATCTTTCTTCCAATTGTTTTGTAATCTCAAGAACCAATCTAACATTTACATCAGATTGAAGTAATGCTCTTTGAACATCTTTAGAGAGTTCCTTAATTAATTCCTCATCTATACCAGAAGATTTTACTATTTTCTTTATTGCATCACGTAAGTTATTCTTAAGATTATCAAGCATTATAATTTAACCTCGCTGCCATTATTTCAAACCTTCCTCTGTATCCATCCCAATAATTCTTACTTTTCTCAATTTTTATAGGATATGAAAAAAGGGGACAATCTAAAACAAATGTTTCTGCCTCACCGCCTTCAAAGTTCAGATTAAATCCAAATTTTTCAGACAAAGAAGTAAGAAGTCTAATTTCATTCTCACCAATTGTTTTGCCCAACCAAGAACCATCAAGACCCTCTGAAGAAACACTAGTGACAATAAAAATGAAATTCGAGGCGATTAAATCATTCATGTATTTTCTAGGATCACTTTCCCACAAAGGTGCAATAGATTTTAGATTTAATTTTTGACAAGTTTTTTCAAATTTGTGTTTTTGAAATTTACTTTTTATTCCACCATGAAGCAACCCCTCTATACCATATTCATCTTTAGCTTTATTCAAAATCTTTTTCAACACAGATACTTCAATTTCAGTATCATCAGATTTGGAAAATAATATCAATTGTGGAATATTCATAGATTTGGATTGTAGTGATGTCCATTTTAAATTTGGATAATGTAGTAAATGACTTTCATCGGATTTGGGGTAAATAGTCAGAATACATTTGATTTCGTGTCCTTGCTTTTTTGCCAAATAAATTGAGTACGTACTGTCTTTTCCACCTGAAAAAAGAGCACCTAACTTCATAATCTTAAAAAAAATATAACAAATTTAACAGAATTTGTCACATGGGTAGTTAGTGGATGCTTCATTACTCATAATCCTCATCAAAAGTCAGACGGCTTTTCCGCTCATCATCAGCACCCACATCATCTTTTAATATACATTATTTTAGTTATGAATATTATTTATATGCCTATTTTATTATACAATTTGTAGTTTATCACGTTCTTATCAAGATTAAGTGTTTTGAGAATAATTGTCTTTTCAATAAGGTTTTGAAAATCAAACTAATTTTTATACAATTATTCAATTTCCTTTTAGAGTGTATTAAAATTAATGCTAGAATAAATACTGATGAATTCTTTGTGTTCTTCTTAAGTAATTCTATAAATTTTTGAACAATGAAAAAATTCCTTTACGGGACATTTGCTGCAGCCATTATTCTGATATCTGTTGTTACACCTAATGCTTTTGCATAAACAGATTTCAAAAAAATTGAAGGTTATGAAATCAAAAATAATCCAATCTTACAAGATTTTTCTTAATAAAATAGAAATTTCAAAAAAAGAGATTGAATAAATAAAAGAAATAGAAATGAAACAAAACGAACAACAAAAACTTATAGATAAACAAAGAAATCTTGCCAAAAAATCATTGAATCAAAAATTAGAAAGGATATAAAAAGAATATGAAGAATCCAGTCCTCGAAATATGTTTGCAAGATATGTTTCAGATTAAAATTCTACTCATCACGAAATTTTTTGGAATCAGTTTGATTATCTTCATGCAAAAGTAACATTGGCAAAAGAAGATAGAGATTCGGTTCTAAAACAAGGGTGGACATATACTGATGCTATGAAACAATATGTCACATATGCAAAAATGCCAAAAGTTGAAATGTTGAACATCGTTAGAGAATTGAACCTAGAACATGGTTTTGTACAGGACACTACCAGTTAAATTTTGACATAAATGGAAAGTTACTTAGATATGACAATGATCTTGAAGATCCGTATTATAGATGCGTCAAGAAAATTTCCAAGGTCAAAATCAAATCAGAGCAAATTCTACCTATACAATCCAGTAATTTTGAATCAAAACCAACAAAAATTGATGGACCCCGAAATGATCTTTCACAACTTCAAAAGGTATTTTTGGAATCAAAAGATAACACCATACAGAAGAAAATGGTGTTAGAGACGAATGAAATAGTAAAACATATTCAAGAAATAGAATAACTAAAATTTCTTTTTTATTTTTAAACAAATCCCATTACAAAGTTTAATTTTGATATTAAATACAATTCAAAGAGTATTAGCAATAATAAAAAGAAAACTAGCTCTTAATTCTCATAATTTTAGTTCGGTCCATTACTTTCCAGTATTCTACATTTTGACCATTCTCTAATTTACCATCTATTTCATCTTCTACTAATGCGACATCAATTGTCTCAAAGGTTTCTGAATCCATAATTTGAATGGTTTGTCCAATAATAGAAATGATTTGTCCTGTTCTTTTATCAATTAGAGGCACATGAACTTGCATGCTAACAGGTCCAACATGAGGCCTTTTTTGATTATCAAAAACTCCAACACCAACAATTCTTGCCTTGGCTGCCCCATGTTTTCCAGGTTTTGATGTGTCATATTCTACTATTCTACATGGTTCTCCAGTTGCCTGATCACCTACTGGAAGTAAGATATAGGATCCAATTTTTAGTGAACCAAGATCTGCGGGTTTGCTCATGAAAAAGCAGATTTCTGTCGAATATTTAACTTCTACGCATACAAAACTATAGAAAATTATTGTATAATTTTAGTAATTTAATTAGAAAATTTTACATGTGTTCTAACAATGTTTTTACAATCTTTTATTTCATAGTTTTCAGAAAGGACCAAGTTTTTGGTTTTGTAAATATCACATGTAAAAAATATTTGACGGATAAAACATGTCTAAGATTTGATTTTTCTATTTTATTTCTTCTAAAATTGAGAGACTCATCATATTAGTCATTTTCAGACCTTTTCTATTTACATCTCGTCTTGTTTCCTCACAGTATTTCTTTACACTTTGATGACTCTTTTCACTTGCCACTTCAATTATCACAATATTGTCAGGATAAGGAAAAGTGAATTTGGTGGGAATCTTACAAATGGTATCCATGTAACCTAATCCGGCAACATGGATTTTATCTCGTTTTAACAGGAGGTTTGCAATTTCAAGTAGATCTTCTTCTGATTCTGCATATTCTAAATAATAAATTGAAACAAAATTTATGTCTCCTTGCAATTCTCTTTCAAATATAGAGTCTTTAACATTAAAGACAAACGATGTTTTTTCTTGATTAAATGTTGTTAAATCTTTTGTAATATCATAGCCATTTTTGAATTTTGCTAAGAGATAATGATTTGTGTAATCTAAAAAGTATGGTTTACTTTCACTAGAAAAAGTTCCAGTTGCAAAATATAATTTATCTATATTCTTTGATGACATCCACTTTTGTTTTAATTTAGTAGATTCAAAATTATGAAGGTATGGGGCGCATACATAGCCCGAAAAACTTAACTCTAATTCTGACAATAATTAAGAACTCTAGAAATGGTATTTATGCCTATCATCCTAAATGTGATCTTTTAGAAAATTAGGTAACTTCGATAGTTTTTTAATACTAGAAAACTTCGAGATTTTGTCCCAAGCTAGCTCAGCCTGGTAGAGCTTCCGGCTGTAGTTGTCGGCTTTGATGGCTGACCGAATAACAGCATATCAGGCATACAGAAACCGGGTTGTCGAAGGTTCAATTCCTTCGCTTGGGACTCACAATTAGGTTTAAACCCTAAACATTTCTTTTTATACTGTTGCAACAAAACCTAAAAAAATTCAAAATAAAAAAGATCTAAAAAAACCACTAAAACAAAAACTTCAGATTTACAATTATGATTCTAAAATTAACAATATCTGGAATATGATCAATCGGGAAATTCCTGAATGTGCAGAGATGTATAAAAAATATGAGGATTTGTTAATCAATCAATCATTTTCAAAAGCTGCCAGAGTAAACAACATGAGGGCATTATTGTCACTTGGAAGAATAGCAAAATTAGAAAACATTAGTAGAAATTAGAGAAATGATAAAACCAATATCTGAATCTTATTTAGAGAGAACTCAATCAATTTACGATCGACTGCGTGATGTTTCAAAATATGATGTCAGATTATGATAAAATGAAAGAGGAAAGTAGTAAATGGATAAAAGAAACTGATCCAAGCAAAAGAGAAATCATAAAACAGAACATTATGCAATTGTATGAACATATTAGTTATTTAGCAACAAAAAATTTACAGAATAAAGACATTGTTTCAGTTAATTTTTTCCCAGATTATGCGGTAGGAACTTTTGATATCCTTTCAGTGTTGTATTGCCAAAAACTCACTTCTAAACACTAGTAATTTTCAAATGCCAAAGGATACATCAATCTAATGTTTTATTATTTTAAAGGAAAATCACGAAAACCAATGTGCAAGGAGTAATGAGAGTCTGAGATTCATGCAAGAAAGATAATAGCTGAAGATACTAACATCAAGATTCAGTCTTTGTCCTAGATTGAATACATCTGGTATTAATATTGAGAAAATTAAACTTCCTTATGTCAAAAAGAATCACAATAATGCTTGATGATGACCTGGCAGTAAAACTGAGAAAAATTCAGGCAGAGCAAATTAAAAAATCAGATAAAAGTGTGAGTTTTTCACATGTAATCAATGAGACTCTAAAAGAAGGACTAAAAGCCTAGCCCAGTAACTTTGTGAATTTCTTTCTGTTTCTCTCTATTATTATATAGTACTGAATAATCTCTGAAATCTTTTCATCCACTCTTAGTCCAGAGTTGTTGGCAGCTGACTGAAAGTCTAGGTAATCTCGATCTTTTATCTTGATGGTAATTTTGCGCAAGAACTAGAGTTAGGGTGAGCCTAGCAATAACAAGATCCTTGCATTACTTGTTTATCTCAGATGAATCTAAAACCAACTCATGCTTTGATTCTCTGCACTTGTCACATACTGCTTCAAAGGATTCTTCATCAAATACCAATGAGACTACTGAGGAATAACATTTTGAACACAAACCTATCATGGAATAGTAAATGAGATTGGAAATGATTTGAAATTATTTATCTAATTTTTACTAGATCAGAGTCAATAATTGCATACTTTGGTAAATTTTCAACCCATGTTTAGGGGTCAAACCTAATCGAGTATTCCTTCGTTTGTGACCCCAACCCTTCAAAAATTACGTTAAAATAAATAATAAAAAAATAAACTAATTTAAGAAAACAAAAATAACTCTTAAATTATAAAAAATATCTTTTTGCCTATGCTGTTTTTTTGACTTTTTGAGCAGCAGGTCCTTTTTTTCCTTCGCCTACTTCAAACTCAACTTTATCGCCTTCATTGATGAATCCATCAACATCTGATTTGTGAACGAACAGATCTTCACCAGATTCTCTTTCGATAAAACCAAAGCCTTTTGTACGGTTGAACCATTTTACGGTGCCTTGTTCCATTTGATTTGTTGTATTATTAACCCGTATATTAAGTAGGCACTCAAAACGATTCTAGAGCAATGTTCTACTCTAAGAAATTAAATTTTTGAAACAGAAAAAACTAGAAGTCTTTTGGGATATGATTATTTGCTTTAAGCCATTCTACTTGAGGCAAAGTAAATCTCCAAACAATATCCCCTTTCTCTGCTTCATTAAAGTCCCATGGTGCTATGATTACAATATCATTATCACGTATCCAAACTCGTCTCTTTAATTTTCCACGAATTCTACCTCGTCTTGTAATTCCATCAGTACATTTTATCAGAACGTTTTCTCCACCTAACATTTTTAGCACTCTACCAAAAAGCTCGCCTTCTTCAGGCAACCTTATCTCTTTTAGATCACTTTCGTTTTTGACTTGTCGTTTGCCCATATTTATCATTCCTAGTATAAGCATATAACTGTGGGGATTTTTACTCTTAGAATTTCTAAAACATTATGTAAAATTACAGAGATTTTATTTATACACACTTCAACAATTGAATATGGAATTCAAATGTATTCAAGATTGCTCACAATGCTGTATTGAAAGAGAATACTATCCAAGTAAAAAATTTGGAAAGATAGGAGTACTAATACTTCCTGAAGAAAAGCAAAGAATTGAGAAACTTGCCAGACAAAAGGAAATCAAGATTAACATTTTACCAAGAATCGGTATTTCGTATGAACAAAATGAACAACCAACGGTATTAGCATATCAGATGATGGGTGTAGAAAATAATGGAAATACGTGTCCCTTTCTAGATACAAAAACAGAAAACAGATCACCACACGGTGGTTATCCATGTAGAGTTTATGTAGACAGGCCCTTAGCATGTATGGCATTTCCTCTAGTTCAAACAGAACCAATAGAGCTTGATGAAAAATGTAAATTTTGTAAAGAACATGGTTTCGCAAATGAAGGCCTTAATTCTGAAATGGAATCATTATTAAAAATTCAAACAAAAATGAAAATAGATGCACCTTACATATGGAGATTTGCAACTGGAATAGGAAAAGAAGAAGACAAAAATCAAATTAAAACAGGTTGGATTCTTGATGAATAGAATAAAAACCAGAAAAATAATTACAAGAATTTGTATTCTATGAATATTATATGAATATTAAAAATTTATCTCACAATATTACCCAATTTAAAAAAAATCGGCTAAGGGTTGATGACTGCACGACCAAGAATCTTTCGTGCCTTCAAGTCTTCTAATGCGGCGTTAGCATCATCAAGAGAATATCTTTTTGAAATCATGGGATTAATTACACCCTTTCTTGCAAGATCCATTAATTCAACCATATCAGTATAATTTCCAGTGTATGCACCCTGAATGATAATTGATTTTAGAGGAATGGTGACTAAGGACATTTCAATAGAACCACCAAATAATCCAACTAACACCAAATTTCCTCTCTTTCTTAAAACAGCCAATCCCAATTTTGCAGTTGGTGGAGCATTAACAAAATCTACAACACTGTCAGCACCTTTGTTATTACAAATAGAAATTATTTTTTTAGAAGTTTCAGGATCTTTAGAGTTTAAAATAAAGTCCGCTCCCATTTCTTTTGCAGTTTCTAGTTTTTGATCATCAAGATCAACACAAATGACTTTGGCCTTTGTAATTGCTTTTGCAATTTGAACGCCCATAAGACCTAAACCTCCAGCACCAATAATTACCAAAAATTCGGGAGAATTTTGATTTGATTTTTTGATGGCAGTGTATGCGGTCAAACCAGAACAAGCCAAAGACGTAGCAGATTCAGGATCTACTCCATCCAATTTTGCCAAATATTTCGAATGGGGGATAAGAGAATAATCAGAATAACCACCATCTTGAAAAACTCCAAGTGATTTTGGAGTGTCACAAAGATTTTCATTTCCAACCTTACATGCCGGACATACACCACATCCAATCCAAGGATAGACTAAAACTTGATCACCTCTTGAAATACCACTAACATTGCTTCCAATATCTTCTACAGTGCCGACAATTTCATGACCCGGGGTCACGGGGTACTTTACGCCTCTATCAGTAACTTTCATAAATTGACCATCTCCCAAATCATAACCTCCTTCCCACAAATGAAGATCACTATGACATACACCTACTGCTTTAACCTTAACTAGAACCTGATTATCTTGAGGTTTGGGTGTTTCAGATTCTACAACTTTTAATTTTTCGTTTGGACCTGGAATACGGACAGATTTCATGAATTAGTAATCCAATCTTAACAATATAAGAGTTGACTGGATGTGAGAAAAAAGTAGAGCCCCTAGATATTATTGAATAAAAACATCATTTCTATGTGGATGAAGAACCTGATCTTAGTATATCTACAGCACCTGTGAATATTTTATTTAGCCCACTTTCAGCTGCTAAAAAAGATGTTTGGGAAATTGATCTTATTCAGATTTTGAATTTATTAATTAGAATTCTCGAAAAAACAGGTAAAAAGGATTTAAGAGTTGCAGGGATGGCAGCTCTGTCATCATCTCTAATATACAGAATGAAGGTAGAAAGTATTTTTGCATTGCAAAGAGCCGCAATGGAAAAGAAACCACTAAGACAGAGAACAGATGTCGATGTAGAATTAATTGATATTCCATATAGACATGAATCAACATATCCAGTTTCATTAGATGATTTGCTAGGATTGTTGCAGAATCTGATTGGATCAATTGCAAACCCACAGTCCAGAAGTAGACAAATTGAAATTGAGCCAATAGAGCCACCAGATTTTCAAGAGTATTTCATTTCACTTGAAAACATCATAGGGAAATATGAAGATTTGATCATTAGGAAAATTACTTCACAAGGATGGGGATTACTCCAAAATATAATAATAGATCTTGATGGAGTAGATTCAATAAGATGTTTTTTTGCAATACTGTTTTTAGCAAGAGATCAAAAAGTGGAGTTAGAGCAAATAGAAGATGACATCAAAATCACTTTGATAAAAGAGAGTTTTACAAATTGATCAATAATAGAGAAAGAATTTCTTTAAGTAGATTTTTGAGGTAAATTAAACAATTGACAAAAATTGATAATATGAATGAAGCAACAGCTAGAATAGAGGCTGCACTTTATTCTGCAGGAAGACCATTAAGCATAGAGGAGTTAATCAGAGCATCAGGCACAGAATCACGTACAAAAACACAAGAATGCCTAAACAGTATCATAAAAAAGGCAAAGACAGTCTTCAAAGCAATTGAGATAATTACGCTTCCAGATGGCTCTTATGTATTTCAGTTAAAACCAGAGTACAGTTCAACAGTAAAGAAGTATGCATCAAAACCAATTTTACCTAATGCAACGCTAAAGACATTATCATATATTGCATATATGCAACCAATATCATCAAAGCAGCTTGTTGAAACAAGAGGATCTGGAGTTTATGCACATCTTAAAGAACTGAAACAACTAGATTTCATAAGTAATCAAAATGTAGGAAGATTAAAAATTTACACAACTACTGAAAAATTTCAAAAATATTTTGGAATTCAAGGAGATGTAGAAAATCTTAAACAAAGATTATTTTCAAAAATAAGAAAGACTGCAACTAGATCAGAAATGAGAGCTGTGGCATCGCTTACAACAGAATCAAGTTAAGCAGTATTTTTTTAAGCCTAATTAATTGCGTTTTGTATAAATTAGAGTAGAAAAAAGTACAAACGTGAGAAAATCGGTAGAAAATCTTGCAACCAGCAAAACAACT
>JAOTTW010000086.1 GCA_029864235.1 Candidatus Nitrosopumilus sp. | reverse complement strand
TAAAAACTAATCACCTAACTATATTCTCCATACACGTTGTGCTCCCATTCAAATTTGAACCAAAATTCAGGAACAGTTTCAATGAAAAAATAGTTAAATTATAACAAGAAAACAAAATCCCATCAAACATAATGGTAAAGATTGGCATAATTCAGACTACTTCATACAGAAATAACCAAGAAGGAATTAATTCAGTATCAAAATTACTAATGAATCTAGGAAACAAAGGAGCAAAACTTGTTTGTTTACCAGAACAATGGCTAAGAGACAATCAAATTTCAGATTTTGATATAGAGTTTTCAGATTTCAAAGATATTGCAAGAGATTTTTCAATGACCATAATTCCAGGTGCCTTTTACACAAAAGACAAAGGAGCAATAATAATTTCAGCCCCAGTTATTGGACCAACTGGAGAAATAATAGGTAGACAAGAAAAAATTCATCCCTATGATTACGAGAAGAACCTGATAAATCCAGGAAACGAAGCTAAAGTTTTTGACACTTCATGTAGGTTTGGTGTGGTAATTTGCTATGACATGGTGTTTCCAAACGTTGCAAACACCCTAGTCAAAAAAGGAGCTCAGGTTTTGATGTCTCCAAGTAGGATTGTCAAGCGAGGGATAAATCCCTGGCAAATGTATGTTCAAGTCAGGTCTCTTGAAAACAGAGTTCCGATTCTTGCAGCAAATGTGAATAATTACAAATTTGGTGGAAGTAGCATCATAGTAGACCTTGTAGAGAATAACAAGGTTGTAACACCAAAAGTAACACAACTAAGAGGGGAGAGCGCCACTGCAAAAGAGTTCACATTGTCAAAATATGAACAGATTAGAAAAACAAGGTATTCTGACTCTAAAGAATTCAAATAGAAATTAGGTACCTGCAACAAATTTTTCACATGCTGCCTTTGCTGCAACATCAGAAGTTTGCTCGATAGGATGCTTCATAAGATATGCACTGGCAGGTTTAATCGGACCACCTATCCCCCTATCAAGTGCAATCTTTGCAAGTCTAATTGCATCAATAACTATACCCGCAGAATTTGCCTTGTCATCAACTTCTAATCGAACTTCCATATTATAGGGAATGTTAGCCCACTGCCTTCCTTCAATTCTCATGAACATGAGTTTTGTATTACCCAAGAACGGGATAAAATCAGAAGGGCCAACATAAATTTGATCATCGTCTAATCTTTCATCTAGCTGACTTTGAACACTTTCAGTTTTAGATATTTTTTTTGATATCAATCTATCTTGTTCTTTCATGTTAAGAAAGTCAGTGTTTCCTCCAACGTTGATTTGATATGTTTTTTCAATTTTTGTTCCACGATCATTACATAATTTGGCCAAGGTTCTATGAACAATAGTAGCACCAACTTGACCCTTGATATCATCACCAATACAAGGAATATTTTTTTCTTTGAATTTTTTTGCCCATTTTTCATCAGAGGCAATGAAAGAGGGAATACAGTTTACAAATGCAGTGTTCATATCAAGGCAGATCTGTGCCCAGAATTCTGTTACCTTATCAGAGCCCACAGGTAAATAAGATACAATAATTTCAGCACCAGTATCTTTTATCACTTTTTTGATTTCTTCAGCAATTTGTTCAGTTGTTTTGATACTTTTAATTGGTTTGACTCTATTCTCTACCCACAAACCGACACCATCTAAAACTGGGCTTTCATAGACTTTGCCATTTATTTTTGGCATTGATTCTTTGGGAATCCAGTTTACCATGTTTGGATATTCGTAAATGGCCTCATTGATGGACTTGCCAACTTTGTTTTCGCCAACATCAAATCCACATACAAAATCAATATCATGGATTCCATACCCTGCTAATTTGTCATGAATTATTCCAGTTACCTGCTGTGAAGGATTCTGTCTATAGTATTCTATTCCTTGAATTAATCCTGAAAAACAATTTCCTATACCTACCAAACCTACCTTAATTCTTCCTGCCATTCGAAAATTGGTGTGATTAGGCGGGTTTAAAGTTTTCTTCAAAAGTAACAAGCATTCATAAAAATATCAAGGCAGGATTTTATAATCGGCATCAAGAAATTATTTTATGATAGAGCTTGGAAGGCCTGTAAAAGACATAGAGATTAACTCAGATACAAAGATAGAAAAAATTTTTGAAGAGTTGTCTCATTCAGGAGGATTTGAATCTGTAAATCTATCTGATGGCCTGGATATCGTATCATCGATGATTTTAGATGAAAAATGTCTAAGGTTTGTTTCATTTGTCGGAGCAATTGTTTCAACGGGTTTGAGGGGAATTATCAAAGACATGATTAAAAACAAGTGGTTTGATGTGGCAATTACAACTTGTGGTGCGCTTGATCATGACATTGCTAGACATTTTTCAAATTACAAGGAGGGTTCATTTACAATGGATGATGGAGAACTAGCTGATCAGAACATACACAGACTTGGAAATGTCCTAGTACCCATGGACAGCTACGGCCCACTAATTGAAGAAAAAATGCAGTTATTTTTGGAAAAAGAATATCAAAAAGGAGTCAAAGAAATGTCTACTGCCAACATATGTAAAATGATTGGAAGTCATTTAGGTGAAGACTCTTTTCTTTATTGGGCATATAAAAATGACATAGATGTAGTAGTGCCAGGAATCATGGATGGTGCAGTTGGAAGCCAAGTTTGGCTATTTACTCAAAAACATAGTGATTTTAAATTAAATTTAACAGAGGATGCAAATTTGCTTTCAGGATTGATTTTCAAAGCAGAAAAGTCAGGGGCTTTGATGATAGGAGGGGGCATTTCAAAGCATCACACATTGTGGTGGAATCAATACAGGGAAGGATTAGATTATGCATTTTACATTACTACTGCTCAGGAATTCGACGGTAGTTTGAGTGGGGCACTAGTCAGAGAAGCTATTTCTTGGGGCAAAGTCACACAAAAAGCAAGACAGGCAACGCTGCATGCAGAAGTCACAACAATTTTACCATTCATTTATGCTGCTTTGCTCTCAAAACTAAAAAAATAACTTTCAAATAGATAACCCTATTATGCAATAATTTTCAAAACAGTATATTGTATACCAAAATGAAGATAAGAGAGTTTAAGAAATTTGATTTGGAAGGAGGGTATCTAATAGATGGATTTCCTTCAGTAGGATTTAGCAGTGCTATTTCAACTGAGTCCATGCTTCACACATCAAATTTTTTGTTGGGAGGAGTAATTTCATCAGAGAGTTTTCCACCAATTAGTTTAATCAGAGAAGGAAAGCCAAATTTCCCTACAAGGCTTTTTGTAAATGAGGAATCTAAAGTATCAATATTCTTATCTTATCTTACTCTTCATGAATCATTACACAGAGCAGCTGCAAAATTAATGCTAAACTGGGCAAAAAAACAGAAGATAGGATTGATCGTAAGCAGTGTTGCGGTGATGATATCAGGATTAGAAGGATTTGTTGCTGTAGGAAGTACAGATTCTGCGCGGCAAAAAATCAAAGATGCGGGATTCAAAGTTTTAGAAAATGGAATTGTACCAGGAATTCCAGGAATATTACTCAATGATGGTAGTTTGAGTGATCAAGATGTAATAGTGATTCTTTTTCATTCAGATGGAACAGGCCCAGATTTTAGATCAAGTGCAAAACTTTGTGATGCAATATCAAAACTTATTCCAGGAACAGCTTGCGATATGCAGTTACTACAAAGAGAGGCCGAAAAAGCAGAAACGATGATCAAAGAAACTGAAGAAGAGTCAAAACATCTCAAAGATTCCATGTATAGATAGAAAAACAATGAACAACTTAATACCATAGTCAAGTTTTGTGAGTATTTACAAAATGAATCAAATTCTTGATTTTGCAGTAGTGGTAATTGTAATTTCAGCATCAGGAGTAATGGCTCCAGGGCCATTATTTGCCGCCAATATAGCCTATGGAGTAAATCAAAGTACCAAAGCAGGAATAAAAATGGCAGCAGGACATACAATTGTAGAACTTCCCCTAGTAATCATCTTAGGGATAGGAGTATTTTCATTAGAAAATTTTCCAGAGTTTAGAACCATAATTTCCATTTTTGGAGCTTTGACTATGTTTGTGTTTGCAGGGATTCAAATTAAAACAGTACTGTGTAAAAAAGAATCAAAAATTATACACCAAAAGCACAGCCCTATCATTGCAGGGATTATACTTAGTGCATTAAATCCATTTTTCATAGTCTGGTGGTCAAGTATAGGATTCAAATTAATTTCCGACGCAATGATAATTTGGGCATTTGCAGGAATTATTGTTTTGTTTTTGTTTCATATTTGGATGGATTTTGCATGGTTAGGAACAGTAGCATTTCTTGCAAAAAAGAGTTCAAAGATTCTCTCAAATAAAAATTACAAAATCATGATGTTATGCCTTAGTATTAGTCTTGTATACTTTGGAATAACATTTCTAAATGATGTCGTTTAACCGCAATCCAAAATCTCAATTTCAGGTTCACATTTTTCATTAAATAAATCGATTTTTTCAACTAGTAATTCACATTTTTCAGGATCAAGAGATTGTTCATATGTTTTCAAATCATTGACAAGCACCATATGCTGGATACCACAAAAATTTCCAGACATAAGTAGAACAAGAAGAATAGAGATTCCAAAAAATGCAAAAATTAGATTTCTAAATTTAGTTTTTTGTGATATCAATTTCGATTGTAGAGACATTACGTAGTTTTCCATCTTGAGAGGTTAGTGAATCAGATGAAATCCTAACATCACTTATTACATATCCAACAGTATTCATTCTTTTTACGATCATTTGAGATACATCGACTGCTTGAGTGATTCTTTTTCCCCTAGCCTTAATTGTTACAGTTTTTCTAGTAGCAAGTTGTGTCAGAGTTGCTGAAACATATGTCATAATAGGTTTAGTTCCAACATAGATTACATCTCGTTCTGGGATTTTTGTTTCCATTTCTGGTTCAGGAGCTTCTAGTTGTGGTTCTGGTTCAGGAGCTTCTAGTTGTGGTTCTGGTTCAGGAGCTTCTAGTTGTGGTTCTGGTTCAGGAGCTTCTAGTTGTGGTTCTGGTTCAGGAGCTTCT
>JAOTTW010000021.1 GCA_029864235.1 Candidatus Nitrosopumilus sp. | reverse complement strand
GCATTTGTGATTGCATTAGGAGTTGTAATCATTTCAGGGCCAACTTTGATGTGGCTTTTAGAAAGTGATGTAGGAATAATTACTGAATCTACTTATGGAAAATTGATCATAGCAAAGATTGCCATTGCTGCAATTTTGGTAGGATTGGGAGGATTCTTTCAGTTTAGAGTTCAAAAGGCAGGAGAAAAAGCAGTTAAATTAAAATCGAGTTCAGTTCACAAGTCATTAAAAAGATCGCTAAAGCTGGATGTCACATTAGGAATTATTCTGTTAGGGGTTGTTGCATTACTTGCTAATGGAACTTTGCCTGCAGGTGAAATTCAGAAAGTAGACGCCAAAGAAGCATTCTATGGTTTTAAAACTATAGAATATTCAGAAAATGCAAGATTTGATATTGAGATTACACCGTTTATTAGTGGTTCAAATTCTATTATTGTCAAAGTCGCTGACTTTGACAATAATCCATTGTATGATTCAAACGAATTAAAAATAAAAATTTCTAATCCTCAAAAAAATATATCACCAATAGAAATTCCAATTGAAATTATTGAGCAAGATGAGGGACCAAAAGAATTCAAAGGAGATCTAACATTTGGATTTTCCGGAGAGTGGCAAGTAGAAGTTGAGGCACAAAGAACTGAAAATGCAAACGAGTCAGTATTGTTAATGTTACTAGTTAAACCAAGATTAAATGATCTTAAAACAGAGATTATAGAGTATGAATTACCAGAATTATCAAAACCTCTCTATCCACTTTATGACGGAAAGAATTCAATATGGGTAAGCGATCCATCTGCACCAAAAATTTGGAGGTTTGATTTGAATTCTAAAGAATTTGAATCATTTTCTTTTGAAGGTTTGACTACCATGATACTTACAATGGATGATAATGGAAAGATTTGGTTTACTGATACGCCATCAAATCAAATTGGATATATTGACCCAGCATCAAATGAAATCTCAACTGTTAGTCTACCTAAAGTGCAACCAGTTATCTCACGGAACACCCCAACATTTATTCAATCTGATTTTGAAGGAAATATCTGGATAGCAATTGTCAACAAAGATGTGATTTTAAGATACGATCAAAACCAACAAACATTTAAAGAGATACGTCTACCTCAAAAAGAATCACTTCCATTTGCATTAACAATTGATCCTGAGGGTAAAATTTGGTTTACTGAATCAGGTACCGGAAAAATAGGATACATTAATCCAAGAGATAATAGCATTAAAGAATTTTCTCCAGATACACCTTTAGGTGCACCTGAGGCATTACTTTTTGATGATAAAGGAAATCTCTGGATAGCAGAACATACAGGACTTGCTATTGCAAAATTCAATCCGATATTAGAGACATTTGAAAGAGTGTATGTACCAAACAAGGATGCATTACCATACGGAATGTCATTTGATAAATATGGAAATGTTTGGTTTGCTCAGCATACTGTAGATAGTATAGGAGCTTATGATCCAGAAAATAATGATCTAATTGAGGTGCCAATTCCAACTGCAACTTCATTTGCCCAGTTTACAACATCAGATGATAATGGAAATGTTTGGTTCGTAGAACAACAAGGAAACAAACTAGCTATGGTTAAGCTAACTGAAGTTCCAGTTGTAGTTCCTATAGAATCAGTTCAGAAAATTGAACTAAAGTATGCAGAGGTGGCATCTCCATTAATCGCATTAGGAATTATTGCAACATCTTTATTTTTTGTTAAAAACATCAAAGACAAAAGAAGACTCAATTCTCTAATTATGTCTTGACAAGTCCTGTAGATCTTATTCCAATTGTACCAGCAAAAAGACCAATTGATAGTAAAACAATAGTACCAGCTGGGGCAATATCAAACACATAGGAGACAAGAATTCCTGTAACAACTGAAAATATTGAAAATGTGATTGAGAGAAGGGCTGTTTGTTTGAAACCTTTTCCATACATTATTGCAGTTACATTAGGAATTACAAATAGTGCCGAAATTAGTAAAACACCAACTAATTGAATGGAAGTAACAACTGTCACTCCGGCCATAAAGACAATCAAGTAGTTGATTTTTTCAACTTGTATACCACTTACTTGAGCCTGTTCCTCATTAAATGTAGAATATAGTAATTGTCTATACAACAACAAGACAACGATTAGAATGATTCCTGTTAATGCCAAAATCATTATTGTATCATTAACGCTTACAAGTAGGATACTACCAAAAAGAAAACTAAAGATATCAATAGTAAATCCACCTGAAATTCCAATGATTACCAATCCAACTGCAATTCCTGATGATAAAAGAACTGCAACTGATGCATCACCTGAGATGTTAAATCTATCTTTGATTCTAGTAATGATTAATGCACTTACTAAAGATACACCATAAGCTGTCCACAAAGGATAGATACCTGCCATAAGACCCAGAGCAATTCCTCCAAAAGAAGAATGCGCGATAGCATCTCCAAACAAAGAGTATCTCCTCAGAACAAGAAATAGTCCAACAACTGAACATAAAATTGCGATTGCAGCTCCTGAGATGAGGGCTCTTTGCATAAATCCAAAGGAAAGAATTTCTAAAGACATGATTAATGATGGTGCATGTGCTCCTGCATAGAGGCCTCTGAATATTGCTTTACGAGCTCATCATTTTTAAAAAATTCATCAGATTCACCATGGAAGAATAATGTTCTGTTTAGACAGGCAATATGATTTGCAAGTTGTTTGACAGCATCAAGATCATGAGATGACCAAATTATGGTAATTTTTTGTTTAGAATTTAGCTCTTTGAGTATACTATAGAAGAGATCAGTGCTTTGCTGATCAATTCCAGTCACTGGTTCATCAAGAATCAAAAGTTTTGGATTGTTTACAAGAGCCTTTGCTATAAATACACGTTGTTGTTGTCCACCAGAAAGTTCACCTATTCTTCTATTTCCTAATTCATGAATCCATAGCTGCTGAAGTATTTCATCAATTTTGTTTTTTTCTGATTCTTTTCTTAAATCCATTCTTACAACATCAATAACAGTAGCAGGAAAGTTTTTTTCAAAAATTGGTTTTTGGGGAACATAACCAATTTGTTTGAGATAGTCTTTTGATTTTTTTATATCTATCTCAAAAAATTTGATTTTTCCCTTGTATTTCGTATTCATTCCAAGCATTGAAGCAAAAAGAGTTGATTTTCCTGCTCCGTTAGGCCCAATTATGCCTAGAAAATCACCTTCATTTACGGTGAAGCTGACATCATCAAGTGCTCTTACTCCTGGATAGTCTACTGTAAGATGTTCAATTTCTAGAACCTTCAACACAATGCCTCCTTCAAATTATTTAGATTTTCAGTCATTCTTGAAATGTAATTTTGATCATTTCCAATCTCAATTGGTGACAAAACTAAAATCTTTCCACCTATTTCATTTGCAATCACTTGAGATGTTCTATGATCAACTGTTTCTTCAGTAAAAATTACTTTGATGTTTAATTCTCTTGCAGTATTTATTATGTCTTGTAAAATTTTTGCAGTAGGCTCTGCATGTGGGTTATTTGATGAGATTATTGAATGCTGACTCAGATTATATTCATCAGCAAAATAAGAAAAGGCATCATGAAATGCAATAAAATCATGTGTACAGTTAGATAATTCATTTCGAATTTTTTTATCAAGTAGATCTAATTCATTTTTGTATTTTTCTGCATTTTGTTGATAAAATTTTTCATTTTGAGGATCGGATTTAGAAAATGCATCAGCAATATTTTGAACTTGAATTTTAGCCATTATGGGATTTAGCCAAATGTGTGGATCATTTGATTGAAAGTGGCTGTTGATTTTAATGGATTCTTTAATTGGTTGTTCACTTTTTGAAAAAATTCCATTACTTGTATCAATTATTCGACCAGAATAATTTATTTCATCTAGATTATCAACCCAACTTTCAAATCCAATTCCATTAATCACTATGAGATCAGCATTCTGCATTTTCTGAACATCTTGTATTGTTGGTTCCCAATCATGTGGCTCAACACCAACTGGGACAAGTAGTATGACATCTACTTTGTCTTGTCCAACTTTTTGTGCAAATTCATGCAGTGGGTAAAATGATGTCATGACGTAAAGTTTTGTCTTTGTATTTTCTTGCTGAATTTTAGAATCAGTTGTATAAATTACAATAGAGCTTAATGGTATAACAATCATTATTGCAATGATTGCTAGTTTAATTTGATTTATCATGGCGAATCTTCAATGTAAATTATTAATAAATTTACAAAATCTTAATAATATTTATTGCTAAACTTATAAGATAATTAATAATAATAGACGTATGCCAATTGTCTCAATATCACTAAACGATGAAATTCTATCAGAACTTGACAAACTACAATCATCAATGGGTTTTTCTGGCAGATCAGAGGCAATCAGAGCGGGAATTAGAGCATTTGTTGCTGAAGAAAAACAAAAATCAGATCTGTCTGGAAACATTCATGCAATTTTGTTGGTAGTACATAATGATGAATTTGATCACATTGTTTCTGGAATTACTCATAACTTTGAGGATTTGATCACAACACATCTTCATAGTAAGATTGAGAAAGAAAAATGCATGGAATTATTTTTAATTGATGGTGATGCTGAAAAAATCTCCACAATGACAAGGGATTTTCAGATAAACAAAAATATGGATACCGTAAAGTTGGTGGCACTTTAGAAATTTGTTTTTAAAGCAAAAGAATTTCGTCTTGTCACGAAAATTACTCCAATAACTGAAATTATGAGTATTAGCATGGTGATTGAGCCAAATTCAGGAGCAACTACAAATCCGAATTCAGTTTCTTGACCAGTATTTCTAATGTTTTCAAAACGAATTATGGTTGGGCCTGTTTGTTCCTCACCAAACTTGTATTGCTTGAAATCTCCTCCAACTTGAGCTGTTCCAGTTGCTCTGTGAATTTCGTTTCCATTTTGAATAATTACAAAAGTATAATCAGAGTTTCTGATAGGCTCTCCAGTGGCTCCATCTCGAATTGTAAAGATAAAATTTGTTTTTACACCTGGTTGAATTTCTAGTGGATCCCATGACAAATCAACTTGAAAATCTTCGCTTTTTGTGTATGCAGTTAATGGAAATCCAGGTTTATCACTAGCTAATAACGTAAATATCATTTTATCTGGTAATGGCTCATCAGATTTTTTCATCTGATTCTTTATGTATTTCAAATGATCTTGCAGTAAAACAAAGTGGACAATCCTTTCATCATCTTCAGTATAATCATCAATGGTAACAGATGCCTTAAACAAATCAATTCCATTTACCTTTCCAGTATAACTGGGATACAAAAATTCAGCAAAATCCTTGGGAAAATGAACCTCCTCATGAATAACAGGTATATGAGAAACTTGCTTTTCACTCCAGTCAAATGGCATTTCAAATGAGACTATTTTATTTTCTGGGTTGTATTCTAGGTTTGAGATTTTATCAAAATAAGATTTTAGTCTGAATTTTACCTCATTACCAAGTGAATCTTCTTGCAAATATTCTGTGGTCTCAACAATGCTTAGATCAGCATAATAAACGCTGGAGTCCTCAATGATATTTGTTGGTTCATCAATAGTTCTAACTTCGATTTCGAAATTATACAATCCTCCTGAATTAAAAATTGGTCCTGTGATTTCAATTGGGTTTAATTCTGTTCCATGCCAGGCTCCCAAGAGAGAATCTTGTTCTCCATGAATCTCAACTTCTCCTTCTGTAGTTGGTTTTACTTTGATAACAAGAATGCCATTATCTGCAAAAAAGTAATTTCTTAATATCATTTCATTTTGGTGAAATAATCCAATTAAAAATGTGATATTTTTTGCAGTTTGATTTGATTCGTCATCTGTTGCAGTGATTGTTATTTGTTGAGAATCTACTTTGGCAAAATACATTGGAATCTCAACTGATATAGAGATTGATTTTCCTTCAACATTTATAGACGATATTGTATCAATGCCTAGTCCATGTCCATAAACATTAGTCGCTGGGAATATCAAAAATATTGCAATTACAAAAATTAAAAATTTTTTAGTTGACATTAGAATAATTGTATAATTAGGGTTATTTTACTGTCATCAATTTTTTTACATTTTCTAAAAGTTCATCAATATTATTTGATTCTAGAATTGGTTGTAAATCATTTGGATCCTTGGCACCAAGTGCGGACAAAGAATAGATGTAATCAATTGTAGGGATATCTGTATTTAGATAATATTTTTCTAAGACGTGATCAAGTGCATGTGGTTCAACAATCTGAGGCAGAGCCTGTGTGACAATTTTATTTTTCCATAGTGTAACTAGATTTTGCCATTTTTCTACTGATATATCATCATCGATTTCAGGAATAAGTTCAACTTCTGCTTGGATGTACATTTTTTCATCAGTGCCAGATTTTTCATGTAATTCTGAGATTGTTTTATGTCCTTCTGGAGTGTATGGATCATAGTTTTCTGGAAGCGCTAAGGAAGGTGGAATTATTTTGTTTATTTTGAACTTGTTTCTTCCTACTGTTTCAATGTGTAACTGCAGACCATCTATTTCAACGTCTTCACATTTAGTTATCTTTGCAATTGTTCCATATGATTTTGGTGCATTCCAGCCATTTACAGAACTGTTTTGATCAATTAAGCAAACACCAAATTGCCCATCACCTAACATGCAATCATCAACCAGTTGTTTGTATCTAGGCTCAAAGATTCGAAGTGGGAGTTCTTGTCTTGGAAACAAAACTAAATCCAAGGGGAAAATAGGCAGTATTTTTGTCTGAGTCAAACTATAGTTATTTGAAATGTCTTCAGATATATGGAATACGTATTGGATTTAGAATCCATCTTTGTTGAGAATTAGTCCCAAGAGTGTAGCTCTTGTGTACTTTCCATATTCTGCCTGCTCAAAGTACTTTGCATTTTTTGTACTATCAATATCAATAGAAACTTCATCTAATCTTGGAAGTGGATGCAGAATGATGGAGTCATTCTTCATCTGTTGAAGCAGATCTAATCCAACTATATAGCTGCCCTTTACTTTTAGATATTCTTCTTCATCTGGAAATCGCTCTTTTTGGATTCTAGTAACATATAGAACATCAAGATCATCAATATATTCTTCAATATCAGTTGATTCAGTAAATGATAATCTCTTCTTAATTTCATAAACAGAATCAGATCTTATTCTTAGGGATTCTGGGGAAATTAAATAAACCGTGACATCATAGTTTCCAAGTCCATACAAAAGGGAATAGACCGTTCTTCCATACTTCAAATCCCCCACAATTCCAATTTTTAATCCATCAATCTTTTTCTTTTCTTTTCTAATTGTAAACAAATCTTGGATTGCTTGTGTCGGATGCTCTTCGGTTCCACTTCCCGCATTGATAACTGGTTTTGAAGATACTTCAGCTGCAAATCTACTAGAGCCATCAAGAGGATGTCTAAGTACAAGTACATCAGAGTAAATTGACATAATTTTTACAGTATCAGCCAGACTTTCCCCCTTTTGAGTGGATGATGAAGATATATCAGAAATTCCTAAAGAGTTTCCTCCAATTAATGCAATGGCAGAATCAAAGCTTAGTCGAGTTCTAGTGCTTGGTTCATAAAATAGATAAGCCAAGGTTTTTCCTTTTGAAATTTCTCTTCTCTCAATAGGTTGTAATTTCATAATTTTATCAGTTGAAACAAAGATCTTCTCAAGCTGCTCTTTATCAAACTCCTTAATTGAGATGATGTCTTTTTGATAGAACTCGTTCATCTTTCAATAATATATACAGGTGGGTATACAAAGTATTCTGATGGAGCAGTCCGAACTTTTGGTTCGACGAATTAAGGAAGGCACTGTTATAGACCATATTGATGAGGGAAAGGGCCTCCAAGTTCTCAATGCCTTAAGAATTGATGGAAAAGATGGCAGTTTAATCACTATTGCGCTAAATGTCCCTAGTGGAAAGTTCAAGAAAAAAGATATCATCAAAGTAGAAAATAAATTTCTAAAAGATGATGATACAAACAAGCTTGCAGTAATTGCTCCAAAGGCAACTATCAATATTATCAAGGATTACAAGCTTGTGGAAAAGAGGAGAGTCGCTCTTCCAAATGAGATCGATAGAATCTTTCGTTGCTCCAATCCTGATTGCATAACAAACAGTACTGAGCATATTGAATCAGTGATGGATGTTATTGATAAAGAAGGTAGAGTTCTAAAGTGTAGATATTGTGCCCGAGTTTTAGATGTTACAAAGTTAAAATATAATTGAATTAAAAATTGAAAAATTTGAAAAAGATTTTGCTAGGACTATTGTCCTAAGATGATAAACATCATAACTATACCGTAGATAGCGATTGATTCAACCATACCTACAAAGATGAACACCTTAGATTGTAAAGCTGGGTTCTCACTAATGACTGCAAGACCGGCTGCACCTACTTGACCAAGACCTATACCTGCTCCGCCTGCTGCTATACCAAAGGCCAAACCAGCACCTAGGAGTTTCATAGAGTCACCATTAGATGCAGAATCTTCTTGTGCAAATGCAATTCCAGTCGAACCTAGAATTGAAATTGCTGATGCTGCCAAAAGTAACATGACGATAGTTTTCATTTATGATGTGGCTCCTTTAGGTCCATATTTAAATCATGATGATATTTTAATATCAAATTCGATCTAGCGTTTTCTTTTTGAATGATGTAAGATCGTCCTTGATAGATTTTGTAAAATTTTCATGATCTTGCTCTAATTGTTTCTTTGAGTCTTCAACTAATTTTTTGATATCTTCTTTTGCCATTATTTCCTACTTTCCATCTTAGCCTTTACTTTTTTTAACTTTGCGAATTCTTCTCTTTCTCTCTCCTCAAGAGTTGAAAGAATAAATCGAATTCTTTGTTGATATTGCGGAATGATAACATTTTCAAGTGCATTCAAAAGTTTTTGTGTTTTTTCTAGAGCCTTTGCAAGACTAAAAATGGAATTTTCATATTCTGCGGCTTTACATATTTTTGGAAGTAGTTCTTTGATTTGTTTTGCTGCTCTATCAATTGAAGAGTTTGTGTCTGCAAACCCATAAGGCATTGATTGAGTATCTTTTTCAGTTACAGATAATGCTGGAATTTTTACATCAACTACTCTTCGTACTTTAACATCTACCTCCATTACAGGAGGCGTGGATTCAGCAACAGAGTCAACAGTTGCTGTTCCCAATGCAAGATATGCTTCATTGACTGATTTGTAAATGTCTTGCAAAGGTTCCCAGATTCCACCTCTAGCTTTTGAGGCCTCTTCAATCATTTCTTCAATATTTTTCAAGAGGACTTTACGTTTATCATCTAAAATTTTTTGAACCATTGACGCAACTTGACTCGAACGCTTGTATTTGAGAAGTTCAATTTTCGTTGCAGCTACATTCTGTCCAAATGACATTTTGCTACTTTTCCTGATAATATTTATCGACGAATTTGTCTTTTACTTTGGTCAACTCGTTCTTTGGAAGCTGAGATACAACCTTCCATAAAATACTAAGAGTCTCATCAATTGTTCTATTTTCATCAGTTGCTTGTGTAAGGAATTCTTTTTCAAAAACATCACCTACATCCATGTATTTCAAGTCGATTTCTGTTAGTCCAGCTTTACCTACAATTCCCGCAAGTGCTCTAACTTCTTGTGCTCTAGAATATGCATCATAGTTCTGGTTTGAAATCTCACCATGATCTTCTCTAGTACTACCTTCACCAATTCCGTCTTTCATTAATCTACTAAGACTCATCAAAATGTTAACTGGCGGATAAACTCCTTGCCTAAAGAGATCCCTGCCAAGTACTATTTGTCCCTCTGTGATATACCCAGTAAGATCTGGAATTGGGTGGGTAATATCATCTGAAGGCATTGATAAGATAGGAACCTGTGTTACACTTCCTTTCCTTCCATTTAGTTTTCCTGCTCTTTCATAAATTGTTGAAAGATCGGTGTAAAGATAGCCAGGATAGCCTTTTCTTCCTGGAACTTCTTCTCTTGCTGCACTGATTTCTCGGAGTGCCTCAGCATAGTTTGTCATGTCAGTTAGAATTACAAGAACATGCATTCCAAGATCAAATGCCAAATATTCTGCTACAGTCAATGCTACACGAGGAGTAATGATTCTTTCAATAGCAGGGTCATCTGCTAGATTAAGAAATAGAACACTTCTCTTTAATGCACCTGATTCCTCAAGACTTCTTTTGAAATATTCTGCTTCACTAAATTGTACACCAATTGCTGCAAAAACAACTGCAAAGTCATCCTGTGTACCAACAACACTTGCTTGTCTTGCAATTTGTGCAGCCAAGAGATTATGGGACATGCCAGAACCAGAAAAGATTGGGAGTTTTTGTCCTCTAACCAGAGTAATCATCCCATCAATTACAGAAACGCCAGTTTGAATGAAATCCTTTGGGTATTCTCGTTGTTCAGGATTCATTGGTTCACCGTTAATATCTATGAATTTATCAGCAATTGGATCTGGAAGTCCATCTTTTGGTCTACCTAATCCATCAAAGACTCTACCTAGTACTTCTTTTGATACTGGCATCTCCATGACTTTGCCAACAAATTTAGCGTTTGTTCCAGAGATTGATAAACCAGTTGTTCCTTCAAATACCTGTACAATGGCTTTACCATTTCCAACTTCAAGAACTTTACCTAGTCTTCTTTCTCCATCTTTAGTTTCAATTTCAACTAGTTCATCAAATGCTGCATTTTCAACGTCATCAACAATTACCAGTGGACCTTTGATTTCTGCAATCTTACTGTATTGAACTCCACCTTCTACTGTCAATTTGATATTTTCACTCCTGTTATTGCTTTGAATTGTTCTTGCATCTCTTTGTCTAATTGTTCAAGTTTTGGCATTTCATCATCTTTTACTTCCATTCTTGCTTTAAGCAAAGAACCAATAATGGACATTGCGCGAATATCTGATAATTCTGCACCCTCTTTAAGTGCTTGTTGCCCTCTATTGTAGAAATCAACTAATAGTTTAAGTAATTTGTATTGTTTTTCAGGGCTACAATAAGTATCAACATCATCAAATGAGTTTTGTTGTAATAGACCTATCTTTATCATTCTTGCAATTTCAAGAATTAATTTTTCTTCATCTGGTAATGCTTCTGGACCCAAGAGTCTGACAATTTCTTTTAGTGTATCTTCTCTTTGCAAAACTCCATAGGCCTCACTTCTAAGACTAAGCCAGTCTTCATTGATGTTTTCACCCCACCATTTAGAAATATCTGCTAGATAACCAGAATAACTGTTCATCCAGTTAATGGAAGGATAATGTCTAGAGTATGCAAGTTTTGCATCTAGAGCCCAGAAAGTTTTGATAAATCTCATCGTATGTGTTGTAACTGGTTCAGTAAAGTCACCGCCTGATGGTGATACTGCACCTACAAGAGTTACAGAGCCATCACGATCTGGACTTCCTGTTGCTCTTACACGGCCTGCTCTTTCATAAAATTCTGCTAATCTTGATGCAAGATATGATGGATAGCCTTCTTCTGCTGGCATCTCTTCTAATCTCCCACTCATTTCTCTGAGTGCTTCAGCCCATCTACTAGTAGAATCTGCAACAAGTACAACATCCTTACCCATATCTCTGTAATATTCTGCAATTGTTACTCCAGTGTAGATACTTGCTTCTCTTGCAGCTACTGGCATATTACTAGTATTTGCAACAAGAACTGTTCTGTCCATGAGTGGCTTTCCACTTCTTGGATCTTTTAGGTGTGGGAATTCAACTAATACCTCAGTCATCTCATTTCCTCTTTCACCACAACCAATGTAAACTACAACTTGAGAGTCTGCCCATTTTGCGATTTGGTGAAGTGTTACAGTTTTTCCTGTTCCAAATGCTCCAGGAATTGAACCAGTACCACCTTTTGCAATTGGGAAAAATGTGTCAATTACACGTTGTCCTGTTAGAAGTGGGACAGTAGGATCATAACGATTCTTGTATGGTCGGGGTTTTCTAACTGGCCATTTGTGATACATTTTGAGAACAATAGTTTCGCCATCTTTCTCAGTTTTTGCTATTTCAGTTTCTAAATCATAATCTCCTTCTGATACCATATTTGAGATAACTCCACCAGGATGTTCTGGTGGTACCATGATAGAGTGCTCAATAAGGTCTGTCTCCTGAACAGTTCCAATTACATTTCCGGGGTGAACTACATCTCCATTGCTAACAGTTGGAACAAAGTGATATTTTTTTGTCATATCAACAGGGGTTGTGGTTATGCCTCTTCCAATAAATGAGCCTGATGCTTTGGATAATTCCCTTAGTGGTCTTTGAATTCCATCATAAAGTTGTCCAATGATTCCTGGACCTAATAAGACACTTAGTGGGTTACCTGTACCAATTACTGGTTCTCCGGGTTTTAGTCCACTAGTTGATTCGTATACTTGAATAAATGCAACATCTCCAGTCAATCGAATTACTTCACCTACAAGTTTTGAGTTTCCAACAACTACGGTCTCGTACATTTTTGCATCTGACATTCCATCAGCTCTAACTGCAGGACCACTGACCCAAACAATTCTACCTTGAGCTGCCATATTCTACTTTCCTACTCCGAATTTTGTTGCTATGTCTTTCCTTATTAAAGGCTTCAGACGTTCAATTCTTGCATCAATTGTATTATCAAAAGTCATTGCACCATCTTTTGATTTTATTATTACACCACCTAGACAGCTAATTGTTTCAGAGGACAATTCTGCTCCAGGGAATTTTGAAAGTTCTGATTGGACAACATCCTTATCTTTTGAATTTGTAAGAACAGATACATTAGTTGTACCTAAAATTTTTGTTGATTCATCTAAGAGTGAATTAATCAAATTTGCATAATTGCCACTGCGATCTGTATTTGCAATCTGTTCAAGTGCTTGGGTAAAGACTTTGTCTACTGCCTCCTCTAATGACATTAATTGCTTATTTCTTGCCTCAAGATCAGAACTGCCAATGATCTGTTTTTCGATCTTTTCTGCCTCTTTTCTACCATCTGAGAGTATTTTGTCATATTCTTGTTGCAACCTAGGAACAGCATTGTCAAGGGTTTGTTGAGATTCAGTTAAGGCTGATTGTATATTTGATAAAATGTCTTTTTCAGTTTGAGTTAGTATTTTGTCTATGGTTTTTTCTAATGCTGTATTAGATGCCAATGAATGCCGTAAATCCGTAATGGATTTTAATGTTTGGGAAAAATTGCAAGCAGAAAGATATTAAACTCAATGAAACAATCGAAAAACTGTATTGGGAACCGCCGATCTAAAACTTGGAACTGTAATTTTGCCAAGAAGTGAATCTCCACAGGCAATTTCTAGATTAACAGAGTTTGAGTGGTTTCACAAGATTGATTCTCAAAGTGATCTGGTAACACCGGAAATAGATGATCTTCTCTTAAAAGCACAACAAACATTCCAATCCATAGATGATGTAATCAAAGGTTTGGGAATCCCGCTAACGGTAGGAATTATGGAGATTCTCTTTAAGGGTACTGTGATCAAGAAAACAAACTATGAGATTAATGAGATTGAAGACATGATAAATGATCTCAGTAAAACTGCTCCTTCAATTATTGACAAGCCTACAAAACTTCTTGAAGAGGCAGCAAATACTAGACTCTCAATTGAGGAATACAAATCACTCAAAGACACTCTAGAAGTTATTAGAAAAATGAAAATGGATCTAACAGGTTTTGGGCTAATGAGATATTTTTTCACAAATCTTTTTGTTATCAATTCAGCAGACTTTGAAGAAATCAATCGCTCCCTTGAGGGTATTACAGTTTACAAATATGATTTAGAGAGTAAAGAAAAGTCTGCTATACTTGTTATTTCTGATACTTCAGATTCTGAGAAAGTTCTTAAAGTTCTTAGAAGTTTTAATTCAAATTCATTTAAAATTCCTGAAGGCTTTCCACAAATTCCAAGCGAGGCTTATGCATTAGCAGAATCAAAAATTAAGGAACTGACCGAAAAACAATCTAAAATTACAAAAGAATTGGCTGTGCTAAAAAAATCAATTAGACGAGACATTTTAACAATTCATGAAAAAGCGCTTGTTGCAAAAGATGTACTTGAAACTTTGAGAAAACCAGGCGGAACAAAGCACTTTGCCGTAATTCAAGGATATATCCCAAAACGAATGGAGCAAAAATTTGTAAATTCTACAAAACAATGGATGTCAGTTATTGAAGATGTCACAGATCCGAAACTTAGCAGCGAATCACCAACATTATTTGAAAATAAAAAATTTGTTAGAACTTTTGAGGTTATAACAAAGAGTCAAGGTATTCCAAACAAAGGAGAGCCAGATCCTACACCAATGATTGCTCTCATGTGGCCGATATTTTATGGATTGATGTTTGCAGATATGGGGCATGGATTGTTACTTATGGGAATGGGTTTATTGTTCAAAGTTAAGGGACAAGGAGAACTTTCCAGATGGGGAATGCTGATTGCAATTTCTGGGGCAGCAGCAGCCATTGCAGGCGTCGGTGCAGGAGAAGCATTTGGTTATCATCTTGATCATATGGGTCCCTTTGAGGGATTATTAGAAGAAGGAGGTGCGTTACATTCTGTTAGTTGGATTGTAGGAATACTTAGTGTTGCAGAGCTATCATTTGATCAAGTAATTAATATTCTCAAAGTTTCATTATTTCTTGGAATTGTTCATCTGCTTTGGGCAATGGTTCTACGTGTAAAGAGATTAGCTGAGCAAGGACACAAACTTGTACTGTTTATGGAAGCAATTCCAAACATCACACTATATGGAGGAATTGTAGTAATCATGATGTGCGCAATTGGTTCACAGTATGATGTAATGAACATGTACTCAAGAGTGCATACAGAAGCTGTTCCATGGGTAACAATTTTTCTTGGCGAATGGGCTCAAGTTTGGATTGTTACTAGAATTGCAGTTGTCATTATAATAGCATCAATGGTAATGATGATGGTTGGTGGAATCTTACATGCAAAGAAACATCCAGAAGATGGAGGAGATCCTGCAAGTGTGGTAATGGAGGTTTTTCTAGGAAAGACTGTCGAAAGTTTAGCACATACGATTAGCTATGCTCGGCTTGGAATTATGTTACTTGTGCATGCAGCATTGTTATTGACAGTAAACAACGCATTTACATCATTAGGTGGGTCAGAATCCGGTGGAGCAATGGCCATGATTATTGGAGGAAATTTGGGCATCATGATGATTGAAGGATTAATTGTATACATTCAGTCTCTCAGGTTGCACTTATACGAATTCTTTACAAAATGGTATGAAGGTGGTTCACAACCATTTAGACAGATTAGACCCGAATTGATTTACAATCAATTTGTTTGGAAAAAAAGATAAAATAATATTTCAAGAAAATTAGAGTTTAATCCACTTTGGCTTTTTCGTGTCCTTTTTTGGCAGTGTCTTTTAACTTCTAAGAAATCCCATAATAAAAGTAAATGACAATAATAGATAAAGATCCTAGTGATTTCTTATTTTTCTACAGGGAGTTCCAGTTTATTTCCCCATTCTCCCCAAGAACCTAAATAAACTCGTACGTTTTCAAAGCCAAGTTTTTTCAAAACTAAAAAAGTATTAGCAGCTCTGTATGCACCTTGACAATAGGTAATGATTTCAGAATTTTTAGGAATATTATAGAGAGAAGATAATTCGTCAGCATTTTTGAAAGTACCATCTTCATTGATGTTTTTACTCCAATCAATATTAAGTGAATTCGGTACATGTCCGCCTTGTGCAGCTCGAATGATAGTCCCATTGTATTCTCCCTCTGATCTTACATCTAGAATTTTCACATTTTCCAAATTATCTAGAATGTACTCAAATCCAGAAATGATATCTGAGTTTATTTTTCCAGAATATGTAGATGGTTTGAAATTGTTTGTTTTTGTTTCAAGCGGTAAGTTTTCATTTTTCCATTTTTTTATTCCGCCATCTAACATTGAAACATTTTCATGTGAAAAATATAATAACATCCAGACACCTCTTGCGGCCAGCATTCCAGAAACATCATCATAAAAGATTACTTTTTTTTCTGGAGTAACTCCAAGAAATGAGAGAAGCAACTTTGTTTGTCTGTTGAAATTTTCAATTCCATCTTTTGTTGTATCAATCCAATGAAACGCAAAAAGATCCAAGTTAACTGCTCCTGGAATATGTCCATCAGAATATTCTTTGAATGAACGAGTGTCTATAATAAGTAAATTAGGATCATTAAGGATAGAATTTAGTGTAGAAGTTGAGATGATCATAACAAATTATGAATCACTAAAATAAATTAAATATCAATATAACGGCTACAGAGCTTTAGATCCAGCATTTTTAGATGCAATGTTAATAATTTCATCAACATTTGTTACAACTATTATTCCATCACCGGCCTTACCTGTATAAGCACTACCGTTTATTGCATCAACTATAACCGGAACTTGTGAATCCTCAACAATAGTCATAATTGAAACCATTTTATTAAATTCAGCACGATATTGAGTTGTTCCTCTGCCACCACGTATCATAGGTCTTTCACCAGAACCTTGACCATTTACTTCTGTAACAGAAACACCTTTAGCACCAGCTTCTCGGACTGCAATTACAACTTGTGACATTTTATCAATATGAACTATAGTTGTAATTTGTTTCATGTTGATGTAAATAACAAGCTATTAAAAAAGATATCCATAGTCTTCAAAAGATTTTTACTAAAACTGAGATTCTGAGTTTTTTTAGTTAGATAGAAAGATTAGATATTTTGAAAATTGTTTTTTGATCTTATTCATTTACGTATGCACGTTCTCCGTGTTGTGCAAGATCAAGTCCTATCTCTTCTTCTCTTGGAGTTACTCTAATACCACCTGGCCAAATAAGATCCATAACCTTCAAAATTCCAAAGGTAACAGCTAGAGTGTAGCCTACTACAGTTAAAGCACCAATAATTTGAATTCCTTGTTGCTCCATACCTTCGGCGGTACCTGTCCAAGCGCCAATACCATCACCGGTATCCCAAATGTGAGGGCTAGCAAGAGTACCTACTAAAATTGTACCAGTTAATCCACCCATACCATGAACACCCCAAACATCAAGTGCATCATCCCATTTCTTAGCATTCTTAAATGCAACTGCGGCATAACAAATTGAACCTGCAGCTATTCCAATTATTAACGCACCCATTGGACCAACCCAACCAGATGCAGGCGTAATAGTTCCAAGTCCTGCGATCGTTCCTGTTGCAGCTCCTACAATACTTGGCTTGCCAGTATGAGCCCAACTTAGAAGTACCCAAGTAACAGTACCCATACCTGCACTGATATTAGTGATCATCCAAGCACTAACCGTTATTCCATCAACCATTACTTCACTACCAGGATTGAATCCAAACCAACCAAACCAAAGTATACCAGCACCTAAAACAACCATTGGAACATTATGTGGTTCCATAGGAACCTTTCCAAATCCCAGTCTCCTTCCAAGAACCAATGCTGCTGCTAATGCAGCAAAACCACAAGTAATGTGAACTACAGCACCTCCTGCAAAGTCAAGTACAAAACTTGGAGATAGCGATGGATCTAAGTCGAGAGTACCATCTGCCATAAATCCTCCTCCCCATATCCAATGGGCAACAGGATAATAGACGAATGTTGACCAAACTATAACAAATATTATAATGGCACTAAATTTCATCCTATCAACAACTGCTCCAATTATCAAAATTGGAGTAATAATAGCAAAAGTACCTTGAAATGCAGCAAATAACATATGAGGAATTGTACCTGGCCAATCCTGACTACATTGATCAGCATCAACCATTTGATTCATTTGATAAGCAGCTGACCAGGTATCCATACAAGAACCAGGTGAACCTAGAGGAGCATAATGTGACACTCCGTTGAATCCAAGGTAATCCATAGAACCGTAAAACATGTTTCCCTCATCATAATTTGGTCCAAAGGCTAATGTATAACCAAAACTAAGCCATTGAACTGCAGCCACGCCCATGATAACTAGAGTCATTCCAAAAACACTTACAGAACCTTTGCTTCTTGTTAATCCACCATAAAAGACTGCCACTCCAGGACTCATTAATAAAACTAAAGAAGAAGCAGCAAGCATCCACGCAGTATCTCCGGTGTCAATTCTACATGGCATCATATTCCCATCTTCATCTTGATACCAACACTCATGTGGATTACCCGTGTAGATACCTGATGTTCCTTTAACATAACCATCCATTCCATCAGAAATGGATTGAGCATAAGCCTGAGTCATTGCTGTTGATGATACAATAGTAAATGTTGCAATGATTGCTAACATGTATAGTTTCTTCTTTTGCACTGTGAATACAGATTATAATCTACTTAAAAATATATCCAATTTTTTTTCAAAAAACATGTTATTATTATATATTCAGAATAATAAATAACTATAATTATTAATGAAAATTAGTATCATTATCTATTGAATCATCATCTTGCAATTTTTGATAAATTTAAGACAAAAGATGAATTGACAGGTAAGGCGAAAAGACAGAGGCAAATTATTCAGATTTTGTATTTTGAAAATATAACTCATAATACCAAAGTTGAAATTACAAAAAAAATTATCAGTAAAAAAAATAAATTATGGAGGAATACATATTCAGGAGTTTATGAAGACATAGAAAAGGTTTTTCTTCCATATAATATAATAAGAGAAAAAGGGAGAATTCCATTAAAAAGAGGTCCACGATTATTACAGGAAGGTGGAACTGCATTTTATGAATTAACAGAAAATGGAATGTTACTTTTATATTGTATTAACAGAGGTAAAGTAAAACTTAATTTTACAAAATTTACATCAGACCATAAATTAGGAGAACTATTTAATAGAATATCAGACATAAACTCAACTCTTTGTTTTTTAATTTTAGAAAAATATATAGTAACATGTTATATAAAAAAAGTTAATATACTTCCAATAATTCGTCAAAATTTAAATCAAGTATACAAAACCAATCTAGAATTGACCTTGGAGTTGATAGAATCAATTTTGTCAACTAGCACAAAAGAACGGAGAGTTATGTTAGAATTTTTAAGTCAAATAAAAGGCTAAACATTAAAATTAATTACTTAGGACGACTTTATTGTGGGTGGTTCTAAAAATGTCTATGCATCTGTAAAATCCTATAGCAAGAGAGGTAAATTATTGAAAAAAGCCGATTTTCAGACGCTTGCTGAATCAAGAGATCTTGAAGAACTGATTACAAGAATAAAAAACACTGTATATGGTGATTCAGTTGCAGATGTACAAAAACCATATACTTCTCAAAAAATTGAATCCACTTTAAGAAGTCATCTAGCTGATGTACATTTTTCTATTGCAAAAACATCAGGTAATTCAGGCGTCTTGGATGCATATTACATGAAATTCATTATTTCCAACTTAAAATCAATTCTAAAAGGTAAGGTTCTAGGCAAGTCTCAAGAAGAGATTGAAACCCACATTAATCTTCATGCAGAGGAGTTGATAAAGCAAAGAGATGTTGTGGTAAAAGCACTTGTTGCAAAAGATCTTGAAGAAGCAGTTGCAAGTTTGAATTCTGCAGAATTTGGAGATGAAATTGCAAAAGCAGCAGCTTTATACAACGAAAAGAAAAGCATACAAATTTTTGATACATACTTTGATAAAATTTTGTATCAACATCTTGCTGGTGCAATGAAAAATTATTCTGATAAAGATGCAACAAAATTGGTTGGAATGGACATTGATTTTTACAATATTCTAAGTGTTATCAGAGGAAAATTCTGGGGATTGAAAGAAGAACAAATTCAGGACTTGATAATTCCTACAAGCCCTCCTGTAAGAGAACTTCTTGGAAGAATGATGGCAACAGCAACGGTTAGAGATGCTTTCAATGAACTTGCCAGTACAAAATACAAGAATTTAGTGCCTCAAGTTGAAAACGAGTTAGATGCAATTGCTGAATTTGAAAGGGCGTTTGAGATGGCCATATATCATGCGGCTCTTAGATCATTTACAAAGATGTTTAGTTTTGCAACTATAGTTGGGATTACAAAGTTAACTGCATTTGAGGTAAGAAATTTGGCAGCTATAGCATATGCAATAGAACAGAAAATACCAACAGAGACTATAATGTCAAAGTTAATCCTTGAAGAGGAATAGAATTCTTAAGATGTTCAAATTTCCAAAGAAAAGAAAAGAAATTACTCCGGAAATTCTAATTAAAACAATTTGGATTAGCACATTTATGGCAATGATTTTTGCACTTCCTTCACTAGGACTGTTTCTTGTAATATATTTTGGAACGGGTAATCTTATCATGGGAGCAGTTATAGGATTTGGGGTTCATTTTGTCATATTTGCTTTTTCTGACAGAATTTCAAAATTTTTAACAAAAATTATGAGTTAATCTATAAGGATGAATCTTGTAGGTGATTTATCATGATGGGGGATAGAGAC
>JAOTTW010000085.1 GCA_029864235.1 Candidatus Nitrosopumilus sp. | reverse complement strand
TGTTTCTAACTGCTTCAATTAGTCCATCACTTGGTCTTGTATGACCTCCAATTCCGCCTACGTCGGCTTTGATAACAGAAACTGTAATTTTCATAATTTCACTGTTTGTACCTTTGATTTATGTGTAATTCTTAAAATACCTTGATCTAAAATTTCTTGAAAAAAATTTCAATTTTTTTAAAAAATTCATAACAGTAATAAATCCCTTCAAATGGTGATTGTCTATGGCAGATAAACCGCACTTGAACCTGATTGTTACAGGTCATATTGATAATGGAAAATCAACAACTATGGGTCATTTCTTGATGGATCTCGGTGTTGTAGATGAAAGAACAATTGCATCACATGCAGCCGAATCCGAGAAGACCGGAAAAGGTGATACTTTCAAATATGCATGGGTTATGGATAATATTAAAGATGAACGAGAGAGAGGCATTACAATCGATCTTGCGTTTCAGAAATTTGAAACACCAAAGTACTTTTTCACTCTGATTGACGCTCCTGGTCACAGAGACTTCATTAAAAACATGATTACTGGTGCTTCTGAAGCAGATGCAGCAATTTTAGTACTTTCAGCAAAAGAAGGTGAAACTGATACTGCAATTGCAGCAGGTGGACAAGCAAGAGAACACGCATTCTTGTTAAAAACACTAGGTGTAAACCAAATAATTGTTGCAATTAACAAAATGGATGATAGTAACTATTCTGAAGCAGCATATAAAGCAGCAAAAGAAAAAGGTGAGAAATTAGTAAAATCTGTAGGTTATAAACTAGAAAACGTACCATTTATTCCAGTTTCCGGATGGAAAGGTGACAACTTGGTTAAAAAATCTGAGAACATGCCATGGTATACTGGTAAAACACTACTTGAAGCATTTGATGACTTCACAGTAGCTGAAAAACCAATTGGCAAGCCATTACGTGTTCCAATTCAAGATGTTTACACCATTACAGGTGTAGGTACTGTACCAGTAGGTAGAGTAGAAACTGGAGTCATGAAGCCAGGTGATAAGATTGTTGTTATGCCTTCTGGTGCACAAGGTGAAATCAAATCAATTGAGACTCATCACCAAGAAATGCCAAAAGCCGAAGCAGGTGATAATATTGGCTTTAACTTGAGAGGCGTTGAAAAGAAAGATATCAAGAGAGGAGATGTATTAGGTTCTCCAAGCGCACCACCAAAAGTTGCAAAAGAATTCAAAGCACAAATCATAGTAATTCATCATCCAACTGCAATTGCACCTGGATATACTCCAGTCATGCATGCACATACTGCACAAGTTGCAGCAACCGTAACTGAATTCCTTCAAAAAATTAATCCAGCTACTGGTGCGGTTGTTGAGGAGAATCCAAAATTCCTCAAAGTTGGTGATTCTGCAATTGTCAAAATTAGACCAGTCAGACCAACTTGTATAGAAACCTTCCAAGAATTTCCTGAAATGGGTAGATTTGCACTCAGAGATATGGGTGCAACTATTGCTGCAGGGATTGTCAAGGAAGTTACTGAAGAGTACAAACCATAGGCTGAGTTAAATGACTCAAACTGCCCGTGTAAAACTTACCTCCACAAATCTTCCAAAGTTGGATGGTGTTTGTGGTGAAATCATGGGCATTGGTAAAAAAACTGGCGTCAAAGTTAAAGGTCCTACTCCACTTCCTGTCAAAAGACTGCATGTGGCAACTAGAAAATCCCCATGTGGTAGTGGAACTGAAACTTATGAAAAATGGGAAATGAAGATGCACCGAAGAATAATTAACATTAATGCAGACGATAAGGCAATCAGACAACTAATGAGACTAAAAATCCCTGATGATGTCTATATTGAATTGTCTCTGACATAATTTGATGATTCCTTAAAATAATGGAAAATTTAGATGATAAACATGTATGAAGAAAAACCTACTGAAGAAACTACCATTGAGACATTTGAGGTTAACTATTCTTGCTTGAGATGCGGAACTACTGTTTCAAATACCGAACTATCACGACTGCCTGAAATCAAATGTATTTGTGGGTTCAGAGTATTTACCAAAGTTAGACCACCTATAGTCAAGTCAATTAAGGCAATATAGTCATCTGTCTTTTTTGTAACTGTGTTCTCTTTGTAGATGTGTTCTCATATCTTCCATATTGGAGAAAAACTTGTTACATTCTTTGCAGTCATACTTCAAGTCTTTTCCGTGAACAATTTGTTTATGATTCATTAAATCTTCTTGGTGCGAAAACTTGTTTTTACAAATCTCACAAGCAAACTTTTTAAAAAAACCCATTACCCTAACTCTGCCTTTTTATCATCCCAGCATTCTCTGCAGATCTGACCCTCTATCTTCCATTTCCCTTTAGGGTTATGTCTGAACAAACCCAACTTTGCTCCACATAGCGAACAATAGTTTTTCTTTTTTTCAAACCCCTCTTCTTTCTTGTCAAAGCATTCCTTGCACAACAAACCCTCCATATCCCATTGCCATCTTGGTTCCCACAAATCAGTAATTTTTTTTGTAATACCGCATTCAATACATGGCTGCCTTACCTTTCCTTCAAAATATTCCTTTGATTTATCAAAATGACAATCTCCACAAAGAGGACCTTTGACATTCCATTCCTTCTTTGGCTTGTGCTTATGCGTAAGCTCCTTTTTGCAAATTGTACAAAATGAAGGTTTTCTGTTAAACAATCCCATTTCTTTGAACCTAGTTAATACGACTTATTCTATAAATGTAAACAAAATAAAAACAAAAATAACAAAAAATATCTATTTGGTTAAGATTTTCTCAAGAGCTTGACTTGCATTAAGCATGCCGTTTCTCTTTGCAAACTCTTCGATCATTTTGTATTGTTTTTCAGTAAAACAAACAGGCATTGAACGTTTTTCCATAGATTGATTCTATTTTGTTATTTAATATCCTTTACTCTTGGAAAGATATTAGACACCTATGGCTCAATTATTGTCTATGTCAAAAAAACTCCAGATTTTGGTAATAGGACACAATGACAATGGCTGTACATCCGAACATGAAAGAATCGCATATGAAATTGGATCAGAAATTGCAAAAGCTGACTGTGTTCTTTTAACTGGTGGTCTTGGAGGTGTAATGAAGGCAGCATGTCATGGTGCACATGATGCAAGTGGCCTTACAGTTGGAATCATCCCTCAAGATGATCCGTCTTTTGCAAATGAATACTGTGACATTGTAATTCCAAGCGGAATGGGCCTTACACGAGATTTTCTAAATGCCTTGTCTGCTGATGGGATAATTATTGTTGGTGGGGGTTCTGGAACTCTGTCTGAGATCTGTGCTGCATACATGTACAAAAAACCCATGATCGCAATAAGAGGTACTGGTGGTGCTGCTGAAAAATATATCGATGATTATGTTGATCACAGAAAAAATGTGAAAATAATTGGTGTTGATTCGCCAAAAGACGCAGTTCAAAAAATTTTAGAGATACTTACTGCATAGATACTAGCAATGGGTCTGGCTTGTAAAACTCCCCATGCTGCTCTGCTAGTTTATTTAACTCTTCTACGATATTTTTAATTCCAAACTCTTTTGCTGTCTCAAACATTGGCTTTTTCAAACCTAATCCCAAGTTAGCTGCTTTTTCTAATTCTTCTATATCGCTTGCCTTGTTAGTTACAAGCCATGCTGCATTGTTTAGAATATTTGCAACAAGCTGTATTGGATTGCATTTTTCTGCAATTTCCTCAGAGAGTGCGACTCGTTCATATTTGTCATCAGAGTATTTGTAAAATCCTTCGCCTGATTTTTGTCCAAGTTTTTTTTCATTGAACATTTTCTCAATTGTTGGATGCGGATTGATTACTTTTTTGTCTCTAAGATGCATCTCAACTGTTGCCTTGTGAATTACATCCATGCCAGTAAAATCTGCTAGCTCAAATATTCCCATTGGAAATCCAAGCTTAAATTTTACTGCTGAATCAACTTCTGTCTTACTTACTCCCTGTCTGTCCATAAGATAGCATGCTTCATGTACCATCGGAATAAATAATCTGTTCACAATAAATCCTGGAACATCTTTTCTGCACAACACTGGTTCTTTCTTTACTGATTTTACAAATTCTTGTGTAATTTCAGTTATCTCTTTGGATGTCTTTTCTCCCGGAATAACTTCAACAAGTTTCATTAGTTGTGGTGGATTGAAAAAGTGAATACCAATAACTTTCTCTGGTCTTGATGTTATGTTCGCAATCTCTGTAATTGGTAATGTGCTTGTATTTGATGCAAAGATTACATCTGATCCTGCCACTTTGTCAAGTTCAGCATAAACTTTTTTCTTCAAATCCATAATCTCTGGAACTACTTCTATGATCATCTGTGCATCCTTTACTGCCTCATTCAAATCCACAACTGGCTTGATTCTGGAAAAGATTGCATCCCCTTCATTCTTTGAGATCTTTTCTTTGGATACTAGCTTGTCTAGACTCCATCTTATTTTTTCCATAGCCTTGTCTAAAAATCCATGCTCAATATCTCTTAGAACTACATTATACCCTGCAGTTGCTGACACTTGGGCAATTCCATGTCCCATTACTCCAGAACCTAAAACTGTAATATTTTTTAAATCCATTAGAAAATAAAATTTATACATCCTTTATAATGTATTTGCAAGTTCTAGTGTTGAATTAAAATCCACTCCACTGTATCCTTGCCCAAAAAATTTTTTAAATCAATAGCAAGCCTCAGAGTTTGAACCAGTTGAATAAAACAGAATGAGGAAATTTTGCTATTTTAGAAGAATATAAAATTAAGAATTTTTCACAAAAGTAGGTGAATAAACATGCCTATGCTATCTTTTGTTGTTTTAGGTAATACCATTTGAAGTGATATTCTAAGTGCATATCAATTCGATGAAAGCAAAAATCTTGTTGATTATTTGTAATCTGAATTAATTTCTCCAGTATCGATATCAATAGTTTCAATTATAGGCGAAATGAAAATTTTGCCCTTTTTTGAATTCTCTCTAATGATCTTGATGGCCTTATTTTTTCTTTCTTCATTTGTAATTAACTCAATTACGTATTTTGTCGTAAATTGCGGTCTGAAAAGTGCTGAACCCTTAGAGGCATGAATCTCTGGAGGTGGATGTTTTCCACGTCCTCTCTTTTTAATTACAGTTAATCCTCCCACTTCAATTTTTTTTAATCCCTCACTTATTGCCATAACATCATTGTATGGAAGATAAACTTCTATTCTATACAAATCCATATGCATCAAATTCATGA
>JAOTTW010000020.1 GCA_029864235.1 Candidatus Nitrosopumilus sp. | reverse complement strand
ATTTGACTGACGGGTTAAGTGGTGCAGACACTGCAGCAATTGCCAATACAGCAGTATCATTAGTAATTCATGAGTTCTTAGATTCTCATCCTGATATCAAAGATGTTGAGAAAAAGAGCATAGATGCCAAAGTTACAATGAAGCATTTTGAAGAGGCAGTCAAGAAAGTAAGAGAGCAAAAAGACCTCAAGATAGGTGAAAAATTAGTAGCATCTTATTATAGGTAGTTTTTATTAAATAGCCAAAACTAATTCTCATAAATGTCTGACTATAGAGGATATTCAGGGAAATCATTAGAATATCTAAAAAATAACAACATCAACATAGGAGAATCTGTAAAAATTTTTGCAGACATTACATATTCAGGAATAATTATGCCTAGATACGAACATAGTGATGATAAACATCTTGTTCTAAAATTAAAAAGTGGATACAATATAGGATTAGGATTAGAAAAAATAAAGAAAATTGAAAAAGAAAATTCTGATAAAAAAAAGATTGAACATAAAGTAGAATATAAAAAAAAAATATCCCTGCCAAAAATTCTTTTGTTATCAACGGGTGGGACAATAGCAAGCAAAGTAGATTATAGAACAGGAGCAGTTACACCAATTTTAACAGCTGAGGAATTAAATTCTTCAGTTCCTGAGCTTGCTGAAATTGCAAATATTGATGCGGAGGTATTATTCTCGGAATATTCAGAAAACATTATGCCTGAACACTGGTTGAAAATTGCAAATAAACTAAATGAATATTGCAAATCAAATTATTCAGGAATTATTATAGCACATGGAACAGACACAATGCATTACACTTCATCATTTCTATCATTTGCTTTATCAGGATATCCAATTCCAATTGCATTGGTTGGTTCTCAGAGATCTTCAGATCGTGCATCATCTGATGCTGCATTAAATCTTATTGGTGCTACCAGATTTTTGTTAGGATGTAAAACAAATGGAGTGTATGTAGTAATGCATCAAGATAAAAATGATGAAACAGTTGCATGTCATTTTGGAACCAGAGTAAGAAAAAATCATACTAGTAAACGTGGTGCATTTCAAACAATAGGTGATGTTCCAGCTTTTATTGTCATAAATGATGAAATCAAAAGGAATAATCTGAAAAACTTTTTTAAAAAAAAAGAGTATGAAGCTAAAATCAACCTAAAAACAAATGTTGCATTAGTAAAATATCACCCAGGATACGATCCGAACCTGTTAGAAAAGATTTTAGAAATGAATTATCAAGCCATTATATTTGAAGGAACTGGACTTGGACATATAGGAAAAGCAATGTATGAAAAAGTGAAAAAGGCAGGTAAAAGAGGTATTTTTTTAGGTATGACATCTCAATGCGTAGAAGGCAGAGTCAGAATGACAGTCTATGAGAGTGGTAGAGATTTACTTAATTTGGGAATTACACCTTTGGAAGATATGATTCCAGAAGTAGCACTTGTAAAAGCAATGTGGGCACTAGGTAACTCTAACAGTGTAGATGAAGTAAAGAAGATAATGCTTGAAAACATTGCTTCAGAGATATCGAATTAAACGAGGTGAATGAATGCCTGAATTTTCTATCAAGGATGTGGGATTAAAGGTGGGCCTTGAGATTCATCAACAGTTAGATACAAACAAAAAACTATTTTGTAATTGTCCACCAATAGAATCAGATGAATATACTATAAAATTTCAAAGAAAATTAAGGGCAGTAAAAAGTGAATTAGGAGAATATGATCCTGCTGCATTATTTGAAAAATCAAAATCAAAGATAATCATCTATTATGCAAATCCTCAAAGTAGTTGTTTAGTAGAACAAGATGAAGAACCGCCTCATAATTTGGATGAAGATGCAAAAAAGTTGGTGTTAGTTATTGCTTCTTCACTAAGATCAAATATTTTTTCTGAAATTTATCCAATGAGAAAAACAGTAATTGATGGTTCAAATACTACTGGATTTCAAAGGACCATGTTAGTATCTCAGGGGGGATTTATCGAAGTAGATAATGAAAAAATTGGAGTTCAGTCAATATGTTTGGAAGAAGATGCAGCAAAGCTTCTGAGGGATAAAGGTTCTATCAGAGAATATAGTTTGGATCGTCTTGGGGTACCACTAGTCGAGATTGCATTAGAACCAGTTGAGGGTGAACCTAAAAAGATTAAGAATATTGCATTATCACTTGGTAGACTTTTACGAAGTACAAAAAAAGTTACTCGCGGAATAGGGTCAATTAGACAAGACGTTAATGTTTCTGTAAATAATGGTGGGGGAGTTGTGGAAGTAAAAGGAGTTCAGCAATTAGATCAATTAGAGAAAGTTGTGGAATTTGAAGCCAAAAGACAACATGGACTAGTAAAAATCATTGAGAAAATAAAAAATTCCAATTTTAAAGATATTTCTAAAGAAAATGATGTTTTTGAAATCACGGACGAGTGGAAACAATGTAAATCAAAAATTGTTCAAAAAGCGCTAAATGATAATTTTAGAATTAAAGTTATTCACGTAAAGAATTTTGCAGGAATGTTTGGGTATTCTCCATATAACGGTATTCGATTAGGAAAAGAAATTGGTCAGCTCGTAAAATTTTTTGGAATAGGAGGGGTCTTTCATTCAGATGAATTGCCGAACTACGGAATTGAAGAAGAGGATATTTCTATTGTAAAAAATCTGCTCAAAACAAAAGAAAATGATGCATTTTTAATTATTGCAGCTCCAACAGATAAGATTGATTTTGCTATTGATTCAGTGATTAATAGAATAAGAGATGCAGGAAGAATAGTTCCTTCTGAAACTCGATTAGCTACACAAACAGGAGAAACAGTATTTCTTCGACCTCGTCCTGGTGCTTCAAGAATGTATCCTGAAACAGACATTCCACCAATAATAATTACACAAAAAGAACTAGATTATGCTAAAAATAATATTCCAAAATCATGGGATGAATCTATCACAGAATTAAGAAACAAGTATAACTTAAATCAGCAGCTTGCTGAACAGATTTTTGATTCTAAATATATTGAATTATTTGAAAAAATAGTTCAACGAATTAAAGTTAATCCTACATTTGTAGCATCAATTCTTTGCTCAACAATAATTAATCTTGAAAGAAATGGTTTGAATGCTCAATTATTATCAAATAATGAAATTTTGAAATCTTTTGAGTTATTAGGAAATGGAAAAATTGCCAAAGAATCTATAGAAATGATTTATGAAAATATTATGGCCGGAAAATCAAGAACAATTGAGGAGGCAATCAAGAATGCATCAATTAACACTGTAAAACAAGATGAGCTAGATCAGATGTTGGAAAAAATTATTGAAAATAATAAAAATATGATTAAAAATCAAAAAGAGCGTGCAATGGGTCCATTAATGGGAATTGTGATGAAGGAGTTAAGAGGTAAGGTTTCAGGCGAAGTGATAAACAAACTTCTTTTACTAAAAATCAGGAATGTTTTAGAAAATAATTAGTTTAATGCGGGAAGTGGGATTCAGACTCTACTGGTAACTTTAGAAAAGATCTGTCAATATTTGATACTCAAAAACAATGCAAGGAGATCACACAAAAAGCTAAAGGAGTACAAAACTATAGCATCCGCAGCTTTGTATCTGAATCATGTAAATTTATACAAGACACAATAAACAAATTTGATTCTCTTGGCATTGACATTAACATGGAATCTTACAAATGGGATGAAAGTTCACATTCATACTTTGTAGAGCTGTTTAACTGTGGCAACTATGATGTAGACATTTTAGAGGTTTGGTGTGACGCACAGAAATGTCTCATGCATGCATGATATGCAAAGTATAGCAACTCTCATCTTCCAGTTAATCAGACAAACAAGATACAGTTCAGACCATGTAGACCAGTCAATGACTCTTCAGAGCACAAGATAGTTATCAAAACACAGTACAAGGAATTTTTGTTTATGATAAAAGGCAAAAAATAGCTTAATTGATTTTGAAATCATCTCATTTGACAAGAAATCAAACTGTTGTTGAGTGAGTAATATATCTCTATTATCAAAATAAAAGGAAAAAGAAGTGGTTCGTTGATTTTTAGAGTCTTGGCATTATAGACAGTCTTGACTTTGCAGATACAACAATTGTTGATATGATGGTAACTGCTAGAATCATTGCGGTTATTGTTCCAAACTCCGGAACAACGAATGTACCTATAATCTCAATCTCTTCAGTGCCTGCTGGAAATTCTATTATAAGCGTTCTATCTGTGTCTGTTTTTGTTTCTGTGATGTCTGTCTCTTCTCCATCAACTAGAACAAAAAACTCATCATCCTCATCGTTGAATTTTGCATCCATTACCTCTCGTGGTAGAGTTATTGTAAGCATTCCTTGTTCAGAGGAATCCAATTCAATAATGACAGAGTTGGTTTCTGTGTCAGGTGTTACGTTAACTACATTGCCACCGATAATGTCATAGTCTGCTCTAAATTCTATTGTAGTACTTGATTCTGCCGTCATTATGGTGTCTATCTCTTTTGTTTCCTTATCTTCTGCCATCATGGTTGTCTCTTTTTCTTCTGCCTCTTGTATGTGTCCATCATCTTCTGTTTCCTCTTCTTTCATGTCATCAAAGTCTTCATCGGCACCTGATTCTCCTACAATGATGCTACCTATCATCCATGGATGGACCATGCAAAAGTAGTCAAAAGAACCTTCTTCTTCAAATGTGTGAGAAAATGTTGCGCCTGTCATAAATAGACTAGAATCAAATTTGCCATCAGGACCGTCATTTGCACTTCCACTAGTTACGGTATGGGCTGCAGTGTCATCATTACTCCATATGACTGTCTCACCAACCGCTACATTTATCTCATAAGGAATATAGCATTCATTTGTTTCTTCACATCCTGGAACAGCAGATCCTGCAGGAAGGCTTACTGTGGTTTCTGCAGAAACAGAAGGAATTGTCAGTGTCGAGCTTGCCATAGTCAGCATCAAAAATAGAATAGTCACTGTTTTTGTAGTTAATTTCATTATCGATTTGGCTAAAGCCAAGAATAAAAGAGTTGTTAGACTTGTGCGGTATGGTTTATTCAATAATTATTATGACATGCGCAAGACATAGTAATACAAGCAAAACATATGGAAAATATTTTGCAAAAAATTAATTTTTTTGGTACAATTAAGTCAATTATTCACGTTGGAAATTAATTACATGAGGGACAGGTCTAGATTGTATATTTAGGACGTAGAAATCTTAGGCTCTATTCCTGTCCCAATTTGACTTGTAGGGAATGTCAATACATAGATGTCATATTATTAGAATATTGTTTTATGTCTACGGAATGGTTTTTCAAATGATGTGAATATATGTTCAATATTGATAGATACTAAGCATGATGAAAGATTAACCACTAGATTTTAATGCAGACAGAGTCTCCATCATCACCTTAATTTGTTCCTTAACAATAGCATCTAGCTGTTCAATTCTTTTGTTTAGTTCTTCGATTTGAGTTTTTAGCTGAGTGTTTTCATCTCGTAATTGTTGATTTGCAGATTGTAGTGTTAGATTTTGATCATTTGATGTATTAAATTTGTTGTTTGAGGGAGTGACTGTGAGAGGAGTATCATCATTTGAGGATTGTGGTGATGCTGTTGGTGACTGAGATTGTTGTTCATTTGATTCTGTTTCAGGTTGGGTGTTTAGAGTAGATTCCGTGACTGCAACGTTTGCGTTTTCATTGTATATTTCAAATGTTGTAGTGGCCTCAAGACGTCCGTTATGTGTCATCTCAATTGTAAATTCACCATTGCTTTGCCAAACAGACGACTGTCGTTGTGTTGGTGGAATCAGAATTTCAAAGGTATTATCGTCAGCAGAAATGCTTCTTACATATACAATTGCATCATTTGAGGAGATTATTCTCATGCCTATAGGCATATTTTGGGTTGAACCAATAACGGTTCCATATACTTCAATTGAATCATCAGAGTCATATACATTTTTGTTGGTGTTCAGAGTAACACTTACAGGTTCAGGTATAGAGGGTGATTGAGGAGTAAACTGTTGTTCATTACTTAAGATTATTGTTGCCTCAGTTATATCAGAAGGATCACTCTGACCAGATGAGTTTATTGCAAAAATACGATATTGATAAGTCATTCCTGCAGTTAAACCAGTATGAGAATATACAGTAGTAACAGTTCCTGTATTTGTAACCAGTACAGAATAGTCTGATTCGTTGTTTGTCTTTGACTCTATTTTATATCCAAGTAATGCAGATGCACCATTATCAACTGGTGCAGACCAAGACAAATCTATTCTACTTTGAGATATAGCAGTGGCGGTTAGACCAGTTGGTGTACTAGGCACCACAGATGATGATTCTAAGTCAGACTCATCAAAATTAGGGTCATTTTGTGCATTAGAATCATGTTGAACATTAGCATCTTCTTTTTTATCATCTTCAGGATCTGAGGGTAGAGTGTTTGCAAGATTTTCACTTGAGGGTTCACTTATTCCTGCAGCATTAATTGCAGATACACGATAAATGTAAGTAGTTTCTGGGATTAAACCAGTATGAGAATATGTAGTATCTGTACTTTCAGTGTTGACTATCGCAGTAGAATATGTTGTGTTGCTTATTGTTCTTACTTCAATTTTGTAACCAGTTATAGAATCATTATTGATATTGTCATTGTTTGGAGCAGACCAGGATAGATCAATTTGTGTTGAGGAAATGGGTTTAACCCTTAATTCAGTAGGACTGTTTGGTATGTCATCTGGGATAATAGAAGAATTATCATCGGTGTTATTTTGTGATTCATTATTTGTATTGTCTTGAGATTCAGTGGTACTATTTTCTTCATCTAATGTTGAAGTTAAAGTGACAGTAACCTCATCAGATACATCACTAGAACCTAATGCGTAATTAGCTACTACTACAAAAGTGTAGGTTTGACCTGGATCTAAACCAGATAGAGTATATTTTGTACTAGAAGTACTGGTAATTTCATCGTATACATCAGATACAATTTCTTGTTTTATCGTATAATCTTGAATGGTTTGACCATATGTCTGAGTTGGAGGATTCCATCTTAGCTCAACAGATGTCGAGGATATTGTTTTAGCTACAAGATTAGAAGGAATATCTGTGTCTTCTAGATTAATATTTGATTCATTTATGCTACTAGTACTACTGCCAGAAGTTTTTACAGTGGTACTACTAGAAGGTTCACTTGTTCCGACAGAATTAATTGCAGACACTCGATAAGCATAAACAGTATCTGGAGTTAGATTGGTATGAGAATATGTAGTGTCTGTGCTACCTGTATTTTCCACGGTCACAGAATAATTGGGATCAGTATTTGTTCTGTGTTCTATTTTATATCCAGTTATTGAAGAATCATCATTTGGAGCAGACCAAGATAGATCAATTTGTGTTGAGGAAATCACATCAGCAATAAGGTTTGTAGGATTGCTTGGGATATCAGATGAAGACGATGTAGATTCATTCTCTTGTTGTACTGTATTGTCAGAATTATCATTGTCATTACCGTTGTTATTGTTTAAACCATCATCATTTGACGAGGAAGAAGATGAGGATGAAGAATTAGATATTTCAAACTCTGCTGTCTCATCAACATCATTATAGCTGATTTTCACTTGGTAATCACCTGTTGGCCATGTAGCTGAATCGTATGAACTGGAGAATGAGTTATCATCATCTAATGGCGTGTACACATTTATTACAGTATTATCAGTGTCAAAATTAGTGATTTCAATTTCTACTATGTTTACTATTTCATCATCATCTTGAAAATCAATAGTGCCAGTAATTCTAATAAGCTCACCTTTTGAATAAACAGATTTGTCAGTTTTAATTTCTGCAAATGCGTGTTCAGGTGGAATTACAAAAGACATTCCAAATAATAATACTATGCCCAATACAAAGAAACATTTGAGATTGTTTTGAGTCAATTTCTGAAGATCAGTCATTTAGTTATGATAAAAGAATAGTTATTGATTTGCGGGATGGTTTTAACGCATATGAAATTCACAATAAACAACAAATAGAAACAAAAGATAGTTTTAAGATCAAACATGTTTAAAAATGATCTAGAGTAGGATTTGATACATAATTGAAATTTAGATTGAAAATATTTGTACTGTTGTTAGCTGCGTCAATAATTCCAATCTTTATAATAGGAATTATTAGTAATTATAATGATCAAAGAATAATCACAGAACATGTCATTAATAATTTAAAATTTTTTGTTGAAAAAGAAAAAAGGAATATTGAAAACAGAATAAACATTCATTTTTCAGAATTGAATCTGGTTTCTAACAGAATAGAGTTGTTACAATCAATAGAAAACTACAAGAACTTTCAAACAACTGAAAACCTGGAAGAATTAAACAAGAACTTTGAGAACATAAAAGATATTCTGGATGATGCTGTAAAAATACAGATTACTGATTTAAATGCAAAAATATTGGCATCATCAAAAAATACGGAAGTGGGTCAAACACAACTATATGAAAGATTCACCGAAATAAAAAAGTCTGATCAGGCAAACATAGATTTCACAATAACAAATGAAGGACAGCCAAGAATACTGATCTCTAAAGTATTAGCAATAGGAGCAAATCAAATTGGAGTAATCTTTGTAGAATTCGAACAAAATATCATATTTGAAGGGATCAACGCAAATGCACTGGGTGAAACGGGAAAAATATCTATTGCCAAGAAGGTTTCTGAAGACGAAATTTTATTAATATATCCTCTGATGGTTGAAGAAGATGTCATTTTAAAAAGGACAATATCTATGGAACGAGACAATATTCCAATTGTACAAGCTGTGATGAAAAAAGAAGGAGAGTTTCAGAATCTTGTAAATACAGAAAATGAGCCAGTTTTAGCGGCTGTAAGATATATCGAGAAGGCCGATTGGGGTATTGCAGCAAATATCAATACTTCAGAGGTTTTTACATCGCTTCAGTTTAACTTGTATGTCATAGCTTCAATATTATTGGTCATAAGCATATCGATTATTTTGATATCCATATTTTTTTCAAAAACAATTGCAAAACCAATTAATGAGATGGTAGATGTTTCAAATCAAATAGCTCAAGGAAATTTTAATGTCAGAACAAAGATCAGGACAGGTGACGAATTAGATGTACTTTCAAGATCTATTAATTATATGATAGAGTCGTTAAGGAAGAATATAAAGATCGAAAAAGAATTAGAAGATTCCAAAAAACAGCTAAGAGATGAGAGGATTAACACCATAGGAATGTTAGCTGCCCAAATTGCACATGACATTAAAAACCCGTTGCATACGATTAAAAATTCTACAGAGATCATTAAAAGACAATACAACAACAAAGAAATCACTAGCAGAGAAATAAGTAGAATTGACAGAGGAATTGCAAGAATAACACACCAGGTAGATGATGTATTGAATTATATCAATACAACCAGAATTGATTTTACTCAGGAATCATTACTAAATATTCTTAATACGGCTATAGACACCCTAAAAATCCCAAAAACAATTAGGATCATAAAACCCAAAAATGATGTTAACGTTGAATGTGATCCGGAAAAAATGGAATCTGTGTTTAGCAACATATTATTAAATGCAATTCAGGCAATTGAAAGCGAAAATGGACAAATAAGAATTAACATTAAACAAAAACAAGATAATGCAATCATCGAATTTGAGAATACGGGTCCGGAAATTGATGAAGAGATATTACCAAGGATATTTGAACCTCTGTATTCCACAAAGGAAAAAGGTACTGGATTAGGTTTGGTGAGTTGTAAAAATATCATAGAAAGACACGGTGGAATTATAACTGTTAGCACCAATCCTGTTATTTTCAAAATTACGATCCCAATAAAACATTGATAGAAATAATAGTAATAGATAAACCGTAGAATCGGGTATCGTCTCATGGTTGAAAATAAAGTGATTTTGATTGCAGATGATGATCTTGACGTTTTAGAATCTACACAGTATATGTTGTTAGATGAAGGATATGAAGTAATAACTGCGCACAACGGAGCAGAAGCAGTTAATATGTATAAAAAACACAATCCAGATATTGTGTTTTTGGATATTCGAATGCCAATACTGAATGGTTATGAGGCATTTTTTGATATTAAGAGATATGATTCAAATGCAAAAATTGTGTTTATTACAGCCTTTGCTATTGACAATGAAAAAACAGAAAAAGCAAAAGATACAGGCTTGCTAGATTTGTTACACAAACCAATTGAGTTTAAGCAAATCATAAACATAATTAAAAAACATTCTTGATTAATTAATGTAAATTCATCAGAAGTATATTATCTAAACTTGTTTTATAATATGCCTTAGATTCTTCATAAAATTCAAGATACCATTCTCTAATATCACAATCATTATCCAAAATGAATTGTAGTTTAGAATTAGAAATTCTACTTTTATTAGAATTATTTTTATTATAAATCAAATTTGTATAAAACCACAATGAAATTTGGTTAGCTAGATCATCTTCTTCAATATATTCAAAATTTTTTTTGTATTTTATAGAAATGTATGACATTAGTTCATACATAGGCGGATCAAGTCTTAATGTTGATTCCAAATTATTTAACAATAATCCTTTAGATAAAATTCGAAGTTTGTAAACATCATCTCCTATGAAGGATTTTAGGAATTCCCATTTTCCAAAAACCTTTGGTAATATATGAGCATATTTTTTTGTCATAATGTCTATTTGATTTTTTGTCATATCTAGGACATCTAGACAATATAATACACCATGCAGGCTTAATCTATATTGATCGCCTGGGTTTCGTTTATAGCTTTTTCCATCTTTTAGTATTAAACCAACATGTAAAACACCATCAGAACGATTTCCTCTATCTGTTCTACCAACCAATAGACGTCTGTATTCTTTTTCTTTGGTTTTGATTCCAGACAAATCTCCTACCAATTCAATCTTAGCCATTTCCCATGTGGTCAATGAGCCATTCAAAGCTAAGATTTCTAAGAGTTGTTGCACATTTTTTTTATGTTTAGACAAGTTTGTATATGAAAAAGTAGAACCATAAAGCCTATGAGCAGTAGGTCTAGTATACAATTTGTATGATTCTAGATTTCCGAGATGAGTAATATCAGATAATTTATTGGATACCATTTGTAAGTAGATTATTTTGTGTTTTAATTAATTTAATGTAGAAGTTTAGATAATCTTTAGATGATTGTTTATAAATCAGTCACATACTTGTAGGAACGAAAAGCACAAAAAAATGACATACAAATGGTATCCATTTCTACTAACGAACTTGCAGATATGCGCAAGCAAGAAAAGAGACTGCATTACTAGGTGAAAGCAACACAGATCAGTTTGATGTCAACGCTGTATCGGAAATTGAAATGAATTCTATATTGCAAGAGGCAAATGCCATACTAGAAAAAGACATCGAAGAGAGACTCCCAGATATGCCTTCTGAAATTCATGCAGAATCAAATACTAAAACTGCAGTCTATGACTGAACAAATCAGACAGGATTTAGTTAGTAAAACGATCAATCTTGTTCATTAAATTCAACTTGGTCTAATAAGTCAGAATTTTCTATGTTATACCATAATGACTAATTTTGGACAAGCATGGAACAGACCTCCATCGGAGGGACTTGGAGATAAGATTTCAGGCATGTTCAAAAAAGAAGCACCACTCAAACCACGGGTGGAGAATGCAATAAGGGGTCTGAACAGGCCAATATCAAAATTAGATAATACTTCTAGTCAGTTAAATCAAAAAGATGATAAACTGTTTCAGAGAATTGTAGAGGCTCAAAAAAACAAGGATGTGCGTACAGGTAAGATTCTTGCAAATGAGCTTGCACAAATAAGAAAGACAAACAAGATAATAGGAAACATGAGGACTTCAGTAGACAAGACACAACTAAGACTATCTACTGTAAGCACTATAGGAGATGCAATTGTGTCAATGCAACCTGCAGTACACACAATGAAAGCAGTTGTTCCAGCAATGAATAGCATAATGCCTCAGGCAAGCCAAGAGCTAGAGTCAATGGGCAATATGCTTGGAGATATGATGCCTGGTACATTAGGTGATGACTATTCCTTTGGAGATTCTGGATTATCATCCCAGGAGACTGATGCCATTCTAAGTGAGGCTGCAGCAGTTGCAGAGACACAGATGGGCGACAAGTTCCCATCGGTTCCATTTGATGCTGTCAAGTCCATGTATTCAACTAAATATTAGTTAAAAAATCTATAAAATAGATAATTGTATAATTTTAAAAACGTATCAATTAATGGATGAACAAATGAAATATCCAATGTTCACTATGGGTTGATTCAACCAATGACAAAAACTAGTATTATCATAGAAGTAATGCAAATTTTTTGGAATCAATTCCTAGTACTCTGACTGAAACAACTTTGTCTTTTTGATATTTAATTCTGTCAGGGAAGAGTTTTAGGTATTGTGACATGTGAGTGAACCATCAAAATAACATGTCCTTACCTGACTTGGTAATAACATAGGTCATTTTCATATTTAGCAATTTACTTTGAACGGACAGTGGAGGATGAAAATAAACCACTATCATCAATGAATTTCAGGAACCCATTGTTCTATGGTATTGATTTTGAATAATTGAAATTAAGACTATTTTGATTTTGTTCTTGCAAGCAAGACATTCTCTAATATCTCCTTGAGAGAACCATAACTACTCTCAAGCCTGTTTAGCCTGTCTTGCAAAGATATATTGTCCCTTTCAATCTCACCTACTTTTTTGTCACTAATTGTAATCTGCTGCTTTAGCTTGTCTTTGAGTTCAACTGTTTCAGATATTGTCAAGTATGGAATGGCCTTGATATATTCTGCCAGTAAATAATCTAAAGATGGTTTGTAATAGTTTTCAGTATGACCCATCAATTTCTCAACATCAATAGTCTTACAGGCACGCTCAGCATTAGTCTTGAAGAACTTGCGAAATCCATGAATCTGTTTGAATTCATGTATGTCAGAATCAGCTTCTCGTAGGTTGATTTTCTTTAGGAATTCTCCCATCATGTTGGCTATGGTTTTTGATGCCAATGGTCTTGCTGCTCTGGGTTTTTTTCTCTTGTCTTTGCGATACTGGTTATTGTCCCAGGAATCCCTGATAAGTGGAGATTTTGGAGTGATTCTTTCACCAACTGACTCTCTTGATCTTTTGTATTGTTCCAATATACAATAGCATTCAGGTGTGACAAATGTGGTGTATTCTTCTTGTTCTCCCTTGTAGACTGTAAGCTTGGCAGCTACCATAGTTTTTTCTCCGTCATGTTTTTGGTAAAATGTGGACAGATCACCCCAAGTCATTCCATCAAATGCCCCTACTCTAATTCCTGAGCTACTGCACATCAATATTACACATTTTGTTCTGATGTCAGCTAATTCCAGCATAAGACGAATCTCCTTAATTGTGGGTGCCCTGTCACTGCCAGTCTTTTTTGCATGTGGGATTATCTTGGATATCTTTGACCAGTTTATCCCTTCTTCAATGTCATTCATCTCAAAAAAGTGCTTTAGTGCAGCTCTTGTCTGCTGTAGGGTAGAACCACTAACCTTGGACTTACGCTCTTCTATATAATCAATAATCATATGCTGAACCGTCTTAGGATTCTTTTTTGCCTTTTGAAGTAACTTGTCAGCTGCCATGTTATTGTGAAATTCCAAGAACTGCACAAGCTTTTTGCAGTACGACTCTTTTGTGGATTCTGAATGAAATCCCTTTAGGAAATTTTTGACTGACTTGCTGCTGTTGTCTTCTTGGATCTCTTTTGGAATCATTTCAGAATAATATTGTTATTCATGTAGAAATATTAAGTATTTCCACCCTATTTGTAGTGCGGGAGGTGGGATTTGAACCCACGAACTCCTAGAAGATAAGGATCTGAACCTTACGCCGTTGACCAGGCTGGGCGACTCCCGCAATTTGAAATTTTAAAATCTAGAATAAGTTTCTTTATTATACTACTTTAGTTACAACTAACAAAAAGGTAAATGTTTGAAAAATGGAGTTTACTGAAATTTATTGTATTAACTGTAGAAAAGTTCTGGGTATATACAATATTAGATTTTACAAGGAAGATAAAATTAATGAGTTAATGAAATCCAGTCATGCTTTACATGTGAGGGAAGGTCATCATATAGTAACTCGAAAATTTGAAAAGACATCATTGTAATTTTTCAACTACTGATAATTTAGAAATTCTTTTGATGTTTTTGTTTTTAATGTGTTGATTCCAAGGTTGAGTGTAAAGAAAAACATTTTTGTTATTTTTTAAAAACTTTATTGCATTTAATGGTGAATCATCGATAAATACATCATAATCCAAATCTGCTTTCATTGGACCATCAATTACTGAGACATAATTTTCATAAACAATTCCATGAAATTTTAGCTAATTTTTTACAAATGAATCAGTAGAGCGTTCTCTTGCAGTAACAATATCAACTTGACCTAAGTTTGAAAGAGTTTTAGAAGTAGATGATAAATTTTGTTCCGTAGGAGGTATTGAAATCCAGTTTTTCCAACAGGAGGTTAATTCTTTGTAAAAATCAAACCTATTGATTTCAAATTCTTTCCAAAAATCCCAATTTTTAACATTTTCTTTTAAAATTCTGGGCCTTTTTTTGTTACTAAAAATTAACCATGATTCAATTACATCTGCAAGAACTCCATCTACATCTAGTGCAATTTTCATAAATTTTCATCTATTCAAGTGATTTTTGAAATTCATCTAGTATATTTTTTTGATGTTTATTGAGTTTTTTTGGTATGTTAACAACAATTCGAACATATTGATCACCCCTCCCTCTAGAATTCAAATGAGGTACACCTTTTCCTTTTAGTTTTATAATGGTATTAGGCTGACTACCAGATTCTACTTTAATTTTTTCAGTACCATCCAGAGTTGGTACAATTATTTCACGTCCTAATGCTGCATCAACCATGGAAACATTCTGATCATAAAAAATATCCATTCCATCCCGCTTAAATTGAGGGTGTGGCTGAACTCTAATTCTCACAATCAAATCACCGTTTACTCCTCCTGGAATTTCGTTTCCTTCATTTGGAACTGTGTAGTCTCCAGAATCTACCCCTGGTGGAATGTCAAATGAGATTTTCTTGGTGCCTTTTGTCTTTGTTTTTCCTTTGCATTCACTACATGGTGTTTCAATAATAGAACCCTGACCTCTACATGCTGAACAGGGTTCTACTGTAACAAAAGATGCAAACCCCATACTTCTGCTTTTACGAACTTGGCCTTGACCATTACAACTAGAACATGTTTTCTTATTTGTGCCAGGTTTACAACCTGAACCATTACATATATGACATTTGATCTCTTTTTGCAAATCAATTTCCATTTTTTTTCCATGTAAAACATCTTCAAGAGTGATTGAGGTTTCAAATAAAATATCAGAACCACGTTGCTGTCTAGAACTAAATCCACCACCTCTTCCAAAAATTGATTCAAAAATGGAATCAAATCCACCACCTCCAAATAAATCGCTAAAATCACCTCTGGCTCCCTGAAAAATATCATCATTGCTATATCTTCCATCGACTCCTGCGTGACCATGTTGATCGTATACTTTTCTTTTTTCAGGATCAGAAAGAACACCGTACGCTTCAGATATTTCTTTAAAATGCTCACTAGCATCAGTTGATTGATTACGATCTGGATGAAATTTTAAAGCTAATTTTCTGTATTGTTTTTTGATTTCATCAACAGAACTTGTTTTGGAAACCCCTAAAACTTCATAGTAATCACGTTTTGCAGCCATAAATATCCCTTAATTATAATTGAAATAATGAGCTACTTGTAAAACTAGTTATTTTTTGTCTCATCAGTAGATGATTGAGAGGTTTGTTGACCTTCAGCTCCTGCATTTTGTTGACCTTCAGCTCCTGCGGCAGGATTAACATTTTTGTAAAGTTCAGTTGTAACTTCATTAACAATTGCTTTTAATGCATCAAGTTTTTGTTTTAGTTCATTTGGATCCTTATCTAGACATTCTTTAACTTCTTTAACAGAATCAGTGATTTTAATTCCCTGTTCTTGTGAGATTTTATCCTTTAGATCATGATTTACTAATTTTTCAGTGGTGTAAATGTAGCTCTCAGCCTCATTTTTAAGATCAATTTTTTCTTTCTTCTTTTTATCTTCCTCAGAGAATTTTTCAGCATCTTCTTTTAGTTTTTCAATTTCTTCTTTGGATAATTTTGATGTAGATTCAATAGTAATTTTTGCTTCCTTTTGAGTACCTAGATCTTTGGCAGTGACATTTATGATTCCATTAGCATCAATATCAAATTTAACTTCAATCTGGGGAATTCCTCTTGGCGCAGGGGGTAGATCAGTTAGATTAAAACTTCCTAAAGAAACATTATCTGTAGCCATTGGTCTTTCACCTTGAACTACATGTATAGTAACTGCGGTTTGATTATCAGCGGCAGTTGTGAAAACTTTACTTTTAGAAGTTGGAATTGTGGTGTTTCTTTCAATTAATGGTTCCCGTACACCACCTAATGTTTCAATCCCCAACGTTAATGGTGTTACATCTAATAATACAATATCACTAGTAACGTCCCCTGCAATAATACCAGCTTGAATTGCTGCACCCATTGCTACTGCTTCCATTGGATCAACTCCAGATTCTGGTTCTCTTCCAACAAGCTCTCTAACAAATTTTTTCACAAGCGGAATTCTAGTTGGACCACCAACCATAACAATTCTACTAATATCGGATTTGGATAATTTTGCATCTTCAATAGCTTTTTCGACAGATGGTCTGCATCTTTCTACAATTGGTCCAATAAGTTCATCTAGTTTTGCTCTAGTAATTCTTAATTCAAGATTCTTTGCACCTGATGAAGGATCATGTGCGATAAAAGGCAAGTTAATGTCAGTTTCCATTACTGTTGAAAGTTCAATTTTTGCTTTTTCTGCTGCTTCTCTAATTCTTGTCATAGAAGTATTATCTTGTGATAGATCAACTCCTTCTTTTTTCTTAAATTCATCAAGAACATAATCAATGATGGCTTTATCCATATCAGTTCCTCCTAGTTGTGTATCACCAGAGGTACTCATTACTTCAAAGACACCACCACCCATTTCCATAAGAGTGACATCTAAGGTACCTCCGCCAAAATCAAAGACAAGAATTTTCATGTCTTCTTTTGCTTTATCTAATCCAAATGCAAGAGATGCTGCTGTAGGTTCATTGATGATTCTTACAACATCTAGTCCTGCAATGGTTCCAGCATCTTTTGTTGCTTGACGTTGATTATCATCAAAATATGCAGGTACCGTGATTACAGCCTTTTCTACTTTTTCTCCAACAAAGGCCTCAGCATCTTTCTTAATTTTTTGAAGAATAAAAGCGGAGATTTGTTGTGGTTTGTATTCTTTATCTCGAATTTTAAAGGTAAAATCTGAACCCATTTTTCTTTTTGCTGCTATAATTGTATTATCAGGATTAGTTACTGCTTGTCTCCTTGCGGGTTCCCCAACTAAAAGATCGCCATCTTTTGTGAATGCCACAACTGAAGGAAATGCTTTTCCCCCTACGGTTGCACCTTCAGCTGCAGGTATTATGGTTGGTTTCCCACCCATCATCACTGCAGCAGCAGAGTTACTCGTTCCTAAGTCGATTCCTATTACTTTAGCCATATTTCATTTCATCCTTTTTTGTTATTTCTACAAGTGTTGGTCTAATGACCCTCTCATGAGAAATATATCCTTTCCTAATTTCTTTTGTAATTGTATTTTCATCAAGTTCTGGATCAGTTATTATTGAAATTGCCTCATGTAGATTTGGATCAAAAATTTCTCCTAATGCATCAATAGGAGTTACATTGTACTTTGCTAAAAGAGAATCCATATTTTTTAAAATAGAATTCAGTCCTGCAGTATCAATCTTACTTTGAGAAAATATTTCTTTGGCCCTGACAAAATCGTCATAAATTTTTAAAAACTCTAGCATAAATTCATCTATTTTTGAGTTTACACCTTTTGCAATATCTGATTGTGTTTTTCTATTAAGATTTTGATAATCAGCTAAAACGTGTTTAATTTTCTCTTCATAATCAAAAACTTTTTGTTGTTCTAATGCTAAAAGATTTTCCAATTCATCAGTTGATAATTTTTGGGAATTTTTAGTATTTAATTCAAAATTATTCTCTTCATCATCAGAGATTACATGAATTGGTATTTCTTCTGAATTTTTTTCTTCAGACATTTCAAACAGAATAGTGGTTAAGCTAATTTATACTCTTATTGAATAGTTTCGCATAAGGGATTAGCTTTTACTATAATCAAATTTGAATCTTGTTTGGTTTTTTGAATATTTTCAAAATCAGTTTTTGAGCAAGCTACAACTATTGTAGTTTTATCACTATGAAACAAATCAAAGTTTGGTCCCTCATAAGCTTCAACATCACCAATATAATCACGTAGTCTAAAAATTAAATTTTGTAACATTTCAATTTTATCCCCACGCATCTCATGTTGATCAAGAGTCCAAGATAATGCAATTTTTGTTCTACTTGCTTTAAGATCATTTTTCTTCAATGTAGCCCTGATTTCATCTATCAGTCTTTTAATATAGCCATCAATACCTTTGATACTTCCATTAATAAGATACATTAGAGTATTTGTACCCTCAAACGAAGAGCCTAAAGACTTTAAATCAAATAATCCGTTGACCATATTATCTAAATAAATTTCTTGAAGGCTATCTGATGAAAGATCTTTTTTTATTATTTCATCTTGAGTGTATTTGCATACTTCAAGAATACTACATAACTTGGAAAAGCTAGATAGAATATCGATTGCATGAAAATGCTCTGATGATGAGATTGCTACAAACTTTTTCTCTTTTTTAGATGTTGTTAAGAGTTCAGCTAGCTTGGGATCCTCCTTGCCATTAAATGATCCAATATTTTTTGGTTGATCATTAAGATCCTTTAAAGGATAATAAAAATAAGAAATTTGTTTTCCAACTTCCAATCCTGTAATATGTTCTAAAAGAGAAATATTTTCATTATTTCCACCAAATCCAGTTGGAAGCGTATAAACTAAAGAACTGTTTTTCTTAAGTGAATTAGTGGCATCTTTAAATTTTGAACGTATTTCAGTTTTAATATCTTGTCCAGTTTTACGTATTCGAGGTGTAAAGAAAAGATACTGTGCTTTTGAAATTGCTACATCAATTGGTTCCATTGCTAATAATGGTTCATCCTCTTTAAGTGATGAAACATTAGGGTATGTCTTAGCAATTTCTGCTTTGAGAGATATTGCTGACGGAGTAGATTCATCAATAAGATAGACATCTGCACCTTTGATTGCCATTTGTGAACCAATAAAGTATCCTTCAGTGCTAAGTCCATAAACAACAACTTTTGTTCCCCCCATCATTCTTAGCTATGTAATAGACTAAGAAAAACTTATTGAACTTACTAGAAGTATGAAAAATGCTTGAAAATTTGGATAGATGTTCTAACTCCAAAACAATTATTGTTTGCCGAATCAATAATTGAAGAATTAAGCAAGAAGCACCAAATTTTGTGTACTTCTAGATCATATGAAGAAGTATCAAAATTAGCAAAAATTAGGAATTTTGATCTAATTTATGTGGGAAAACATGGTGGAATTAAAAAATCTACAAAATTAGAGGCGAGTTTCACCCGTATGAAAAAGCTGATACCAATAATTTACAAATTTACTCCAGAACTGACAATTAGTTTTTGTTCTCCAGAGGCTGCTAGAATTTCTTTTGGATTAGGAATTAAACATATTGCATTTTGTGATTCTCCACATGCAAGTTCTGTAATGAAATTAACTGTACCCTTAATTCAAAAGCTTCTCATTCCATGGATAATACCAAAAAAAGAGTTTTCTAAATTTGGAATTCAAGAAAAAGATATAATTCCATACAAGGCAATTGATGCTTTTGTTACATTAAAAAGAAGGACAATCCAAGAAAGGAATCCTTTCATAAAATCAGATAAAAAAAATATCTTAATTAGAATGGATGAGGAGGAAGCGGCATATGCAACAAAATCAAAAAATATCATTCCAATCATTATTGAGTTAGTAAAAACATTTGATGGAGAAAATATAGTAATTCTTGGTAGATATGAAAAACAGATTAAAGAGCTAAAAAATAGATTCGGCAAAAAAGTTTTAGTTTTGAAAATGTCATTTGATGGAAAAACATTACTAGAAAATACAGATGTCTTTATTGGTTCAGGTGGAACTATGACTGCAGAAGCAGCGTTAATGGGGTTACCAACTATTTCATATAATGCAGTACCAAATATTATAGAAAAATTTTTAGTAAAAAAAGATCTTGTAAGGAGAGAAACAAATCCTAGAAAAATTATCAAAATTCTAGAAAAAGCTTTCAAATCATCTAAAGAATACAAAATAAGAGCAGAGAAATTTTCAAGTTTAATGGAGGATCCTATTGAAAAATTACTTCAGATAATTTGAAAATAGTCTATTCTAATATTTTCCAAAGAAATTTGCATGAATAAAAAGTTCATTAAGGGAAATACAGTGCTCGTTTTAGCAGCCCGGTAGTGTAGCGGTCAAGCATAGGGGCCTTTGGAGCCCTTGACCCCAGTTCGAGTCTGGGCCGGGCTACTAATTTTAAATCATTTTACATGCGAATATACGGGGTAAATCATTATGAAATAGAGTAAATGACAGATATTATTCTGGGGATGGGAGAAGTAGGTTCTACTATATTTGAGATTCTTACAGAGAGAGGTTTTGATTGTATTGGAATTGATATTGATAGAACAAAAGAAAAAAAAGTAGAATCTTTAAACAAAAATCCTCAATTTTTACACGTATGTTTATCAGGAGAACTAGATGAATTTGAAAATACAGTATTAAACCAAATCAAGAAAAATCAAGATTTGCAAGCTGTGATTATCCACTCTACAGTTAAACCTGGAACAACAAAAAGCATACAAAATAAAATAAAGACTCCTGTATTTTATTCTCCAGTAAGAGGAGTACATAAGAGATTTTTAGAAGATGTTAAGAGGTATACAAAATTTATTGCCTGTGATTTTGAAATTGATGAAAATATCAAATCAGAAATTGAAAATAGATTCAAAAAAATTCAGTGGATGTCAAGTACAAAGACTGCAGAATTTGCAAAGATTCTAGTAGATACAACCTACTATGGTTGGCTAATCAACTATGCACAGCTGACCAAAATGATTTGTGATAAGGAAGAAGTAAATTTTGATGAAATGTGGAAGTTTTCAGATGAAATTCATGAGTTTTTGGGAAATAGACCAAAAATGTTTCCAGGTATTATTGGAGGACACTGCGTAATTCCAAATCTAAATTTGATAGACTATGAGGAACTAAAGAGAATAAGTAATGTCAATGAGTTGTTTAAAAAATTTAAAGAAAGATCAGAAATCTAATCTTGTTAACAGTTTTGTTGCAACAACAAATAAAATGGATGCCAGACCAACTAAAACGCCCATCTCAAT
>JAOTTW010000083.1 GCA_029864235.1 Candidatus Nitrosopumilus sp. | reverse complement strand
TTGCAATATCGCCTCTTCCCACCTCGTCAACTGTAAAAGAAGAACTCATCTTTGATAATGGGTTCAAGGCTATTTTTGTTTATGACTCCAACATCAAAAATAATTCTGAATTTGGTTTTCACATAGCATTTTTTGATCAGGATAATAATTTGGCATCAAACGTAAGATATGTGTATGGTTTGAAAAATCCTTCTGAAAATGAAATTATGAACGTGGGTCAAAATCCAAACCGACTTGGAATTGAGCTTCCCACTGGTATGGAGACCAGAACTGTCGGCGCTCTAAATAACGAAGAATACCACATACAGATTGGCTTGATTGGACAAGACGACAGAAACTTTGACAGATTGATGTTTGAGGAATTTGATTTAATTTTAACAGCATTGAGCCCAATTGAGATTAATCAAAAACCAAATATTCCTTCATGGATAAAGAATAATGCAGGCTGGTGGGCTGAAGGGAAAATAGATGAAACCTCATTTGTTCAAGGAATCCAATTTCTAATCAGAGAAAGAATTGTGGAAATTCCTGAAATTGTTTCGGAATCGAAAGGAAATTCCGATGAGATTCCTTCATGGATAAAGAATAATGCAGGCTGGTGGGCACAAGGTTTGATATCCGATGATGATTTCCTTAAAGGAATTCAGTTTATGATTGAAAATGGGATAATTATTGTCTAGTTAGTTCAATCTTATTTTTAAAAACACATGTTTTATTCATTGTAATAACTTCTCAAAGGTTTCAGCGCATGTATGGTCTCTTTTTCCAGTTTCTGAATTGATGTAATTTATGCCTAACCTGCCCAAAAACTAGTCTAAATTGGATAGATTGGCTGCATGTGTACCTTAACCCTTCTTTTTCTTTTTTCTTAAACACTTCTCATTATATTATTCCCGATAATTCCCATAAATGCAGTATTTCACGATGGTGTGACTATTCTAGTATCTTCTATCACGCTGTCGAGTCCAAAGAGTAGAACCACATTCTAATACAAAATAACACTTTGAACCCTAAGTACTAAACTCAGAAAATCTTTCTAACTATATCTGATGTCTTGCATGATTTGACAAAGATATGGTGTATCTGATCCTGAACTAGGTTGACTTAAATGCAGAGAAATGTAATGCAATTCATGGGATTTCTCAAAAGCCTAAGCAAATTTTGTGTTTTAAAAAAAGTCAGAGACAAGGCAAACCTTCCAAAAGATGCTGAGGAAAGAACAAAAAATTAGTGATCCTGTTTTCCTAAATTTCCAATATCGACTTTATATTTTGTATTATCTTGTCATGGTTAGATGCATTTTCTGTAGATAACAGCAAAAGATCTTTGCCGTAATTTATCGTAATCCACTTTACATTGTCTCTTGATTCTATGGACCAATTTGTTTTACCAAGTTTTTTGTCAAAAATGTGATTCATTTTTGCCTTTAACAGAGCTTCACGATGTACTAATTTGGTCTCTGACACATTCAGATGTGGAACCATTCCTTTTTTTCTACGATATGCCTTTAGTCTGCCACACTTGCATAGTATCCCGATAAATCGTATTGATGCATTCATGTCCAAAATTTTACTGCAAAGTTGATTTTCGGGATTTAACCTTTCTAATTTTTGCACTGTTTTTATTAATTAAAAAAAATTAGAATATGAAAAATAATTTTATTGACAAAAGAGTGAAATACAAATTCCTTGTTTTCTCGACTCTTAAAATCATCTTTGCTAGATTATCTAAATTCTATTCATAAATGGAACTTTGAGATGTGTAAGTGGCCTAATCAGATCGATATAGAAAAAACTTCTTGAAAGACAGAATAAGTTATTTACAAAAGAAAAAAACAGAATTTGTGCAAAGTAATTCAAATTCTTCTGAGATTACCCCATCTGAGTGGTTAACTATAAACCAGTTTCTATTTGATATAAAACAGATTGACTCTCCATGCGTATCTGTTTATTATCCATATGGTATGGGACAAGAAACAATATCATTACTACAGGAATCAAAGAGAAAAGAGCCATTCGAAAAAATAGAGTCAAAAATTGAAAAAAGAATTACAGAACTTAAAAAAAATCCTCACTCAGCAGGTAGGTTTACAAAAACCCTCTGTATTTTTGGATGGATAAAAAATAACAAAATAAACCTCAAAGAAATTGGAACCTCGAAAAAACTACCATACGTCTACATGGTAAGCAAAATACCTTTCATCAAACCATTCTCTGATATTCTTAAAACCAATTATGACGTTTTACTAGTAACACTTGATCACAAAACTGCAAGAATACGGAAATTTCATGGAAGTCAGATAATTCAAGAATCTACACTTCGAATTGACCTGCAGGGAAGGCATAGAAAAGGAGGACAAAGTCAAGGCAGATTCCTAAGGGCCAGACAAACAAAAATTCACGTTTTCTTTAAGAAAGTTGCAAATAAAGTCAAAAAGATGGGTTCAAATTCAGAGTTGCTGTTGCTAGGTGGAATTGGACCTGCAAAAACCGAATTTTATGGTGAACTTTGTTCAGAATTGGCAAAAAAATGTAGATTTGTAGAAAACTTGTCTTTTTCTACTACAATAAATGATATTGATAAGAAAATAATTCATCACTTGTACCAACACCGAAGAAAACGTGTTACAGAAATTATTGAAAAATATGAAAAACTATTCAAAGAGGGATTGACCGCAAAAAGGAATGATATTATTTACAATGCATTAAAAACTGGAGCAGTTGACACACTAATTGTTTCAGCAAATTATCACTCTGATTTGCAATTCAAAAATATTATGAAAATGCTAGAGATTGCAAAAAGCAAATCATCTAAAATAGAGTTTGTGGTTTCCCCAAAAATAATCAAAAAACTAGAAATTGATAATTCAGTTTTAGCCATACTTCGATACAGAATAATATAATTCTAAATTTGGTTAATCTTGTGTATAAATAGATCTGTTTTCGTGACACGTTACATCCTAGACCGACTGGATCTTATCTATCTCTTGATATTTTGTATATGTTCTCTTTTATTAGATGCAATTTGTAGATATCATCATTTTTTAGAACAAAGATTCTGTCATGCATCAAAAATAATTCAACCATGTCTGTAAGATCTGGGTTCCTCAAATCTTCTACTTTTTATGGGCAAAACATCAAACCTGGCAGTCTTGCATTATCGTAAATCCTTTCAAGCTCCATTGTATGGCTAATCAAATTCTCTGTGATGTATATAATTATAAAATCTACACAACATAGTGGTTTTCTATCTGATGATTTAACTATCTTCTGAATTACTTGACCACAATATTTTGAACCGTCTTTCTTGGTCATGATCAAGGTGTAAATCCAGTAGAGTTTGCATTGACTGCACTTGCATGATGTGTAACTACCCCACTGGTGTATTATACATCAGCAATGCATGTCAAAATCAACAAGGTAGAATCTACCTTAGAAGGATATATTGACTTCAGAGGTCTCCTAAACATTGAAAGTGTAAAGACAGGATACAAAAGTATAGATATCCAATTCAAGATAGACTCTGATGCTTCACCAGAGACTTTGAAGTTACGGATTTTACAAAAAAAATTCTCCTGTGGCAAAAACTATTACTAGTACCACCTCAATCAATTTCAGTTTGGTCTGATGCCAAATAACCTTTTTTTCTCCAAAAGTACTTGTTCGAGATTTTAACTTAAAATCACAACAAAAAAGAATCTAAAAAAGAAAATAATTTGGCACTTATGCCATATCGAGTGCTCTGGAGTGTTTCCTTGTATGTGGTCTTTCTCCAGAATACTTTCGTCTCATGTGTCCTGATGGTCTTCCATAGATTAGTTCTAGGAACCAAGATTCATGTTCAATCTCTTCAGCCAAGATATCCTTTGCAATGTCATATGTAGCAGGATCCTTTCCTAACGTCATCTTGCAAATTTTATCCCAATTGACAATTGCACCTTGTTCTGCTTTGAGACACTTTTCTAAAATTGCCTTATGATCTGTTGGGTTTGGTGGAAGTTGTAAAAACTCACAACCAGAAATTTTAATAAATTCTATTGCATCGTTTGGAAGTGAACCTCCTAATTGATAGATTCTCTCAAGGCATGATTCAAAGTGGCTAAGATCCTCTAATCTTGCATCTTCAATAATTCCTTTGAGTCCTTCACCTTCCATACCTGTACAATGTGCTCTAAGGTTGGTAAAGTAATAGTATGCAGTAAATTCTACTGCTGCATTTTTGATTAATTCCTTTAACAACTCATCCACATCTAGGCCGTTTTGTTTTAGAACGTTAATTCCAACAACATTTGGAGCTTTTGATTCAGACATTTCCTTGTATGATTTGTTATTGTAATAAAAATATTATTGTAAATTTTAGAAAATTTCTCTCCTCTTATAGTAAAATAAATGTCTTAAAGGCATTCAACATTTTTCATTTAATGACCGGTATCTGGAATTTTTGGTCTTTGGTGTTTTTCTACCAGTCTCTTGATCTCAGGATTTTCATTTAGGTCCTGTTCAATTACATCAGCATACCTTCTTGGTAACCATTTCTTCTCATGTTCAATTAATGCTATATTTCTATCAATCTCAGTAAATTTATCTCTCAAATCCCCATAATGCTTTTCTAATCTTTTTTCTATTAGGATGAACTGCTTATTTTCTCTAAGAAATACAAGTAACTCCTTTGCCTTTCTGTCCATCCACCGCATAATTTCTTGAGAATCCATTGCTGTTGAGGTAAAGTAAAACTCTTCTAGTTTTGATAGGGGTAGAGATTTGTCCTCTATTTTTTCTTTTTTACAGGAACTACAGATCGCTTATAGATATTCTGTTCCTCTTTAAAATGTAAAACAAACCAAACATACATTTCATCTTTTTTTCAAAATATTGATTCTCAAGGTATTCTTGACCGTTGATAAAATGTATGTCTAATTTTTCAATATTCTCTTGGCCACAAACTCTACATTTGTTACCCAATCGCTCTATAAGTAATTTTTTCCAATTCATCAAAACTTAGATCTTAATGCAATTAATTAATTTAGTTTGGATTATATTCAGAAAATCATTACTTGCAACTAAATCGAGCAATTTTTTTATAAATTTTATTCAAAAATCGTAAAACTTGATTTTTTATAAAATTCTAATTCAATTTTCAAATCTTTGGTTATACATGTACGATAATTCAGGATTCTAAGATAATTTAATGGCATATCTTGTGTTTATTATGGCTAGTCCTATTTCTTCAAAATTAATACCAAAAACATCTCATTCTTTTTGGTCTGCTCTGGGTCAACAAATTTCTAATGATATGATCACATTTTTGGATGTTTGGCATTAATTTCATTTTTTTTAAGAGTGAACAATGTTTAAAATAATCTCCTTAGCCTTATTTTTGGGCATGTTTGGTTTTTTTTCTATATC
>JAOTTW010000084.1 GCA_029864235.1 Candidatus Nitrosopumilus sp. | reverse complement strand
TTTAATTCTTTATGAGACACTAAATTTTCAAAAATCACTTTTTTAGCAAGGCATAGAATCCACCTGTAGCATATGCCATAGAAATAAAAATTCGTGAAAGCAAAACCTCAGTATCTTGATGCTCTGTTAATACTAGTGAATTAGCCTCAATAGCAACAGGCAGCATGACAATTGAGATAATTCCAACTATCAATTGTTCAACATTTCCCAGACCACTAAATTTTTTGAGAAAAACAAAGGTAGAGAGGTTACCCAGGCCTATACCTAACAAAATCAAATACTGCGTAAATTCTGGAAAAACCACTATGAGCACAAAAGGTAGTGACCAACATATGCCATTGATGACTTTAGCAGAAATAGGCCATGATGTACTTTTTTTCATTCTATAACGAATCAGGGGAAAAATTAACTTGAATCTTTTAAATTGAACACCAAAAACCAGGGCAAAAACTCCAATCCATATGAAACCATGATAACTCAATGGAATATTACTCAGATATGCAATCTCACTTAAAATTGAGCCTACAGCAACTGAAATGGCCACATTCAGAAAAAGAATACCAAAAGAATGTTGTATTTGTTGTGAGGTATACTCCATATTTCCTTGATGATTTTTTCATATTACTCGATTTAATCCATGTCTTTTAATCCAATGTTTGAGGAAAAAGAAGATTCTGAAATAAAAACTATAAATGATTTTAAGACAATTTTATCACCCCTGATAGTATCTCCCACAATGGCAGAAGATGCATATTTTTATTCTGACTATGGTAGTGATACAAGATATCATACAATTACAGGAAAAAAGGAGAATGTACGGCTTGATAAATCAACAAAACCAATTTTAAAAAGGAGTACTTTTAGATCACTTTTTTATCAACACGTCTTTTCATTGCGTTTTCTTTCATGTCTTAGTTGCAACCACTTTGCTATGCCAAACACTCCGGCAACAATTGCAAGTGCTACAATAATACACAACATCAAACTTCCAAAGTTAAAGTTGCTTCCAATGTCAATTCCTTTCTTTGCTAGTATGTATTGTCTAACTTCTTTATGGGATTTATTTCTGAACTGCGGCAAGTTTTTGATTGTATGTAGTGGAAAGTTTCGAGGTTTGCTGTCCTTACCTCTTTCTTTGCTACGTTTTCGCCTTCCATTTTCAGTACCTTCTACATCATTAGTTTCAGTTATCAATCCGATATTCTCCTCTATCAATCCGATAGAATTTTCTATCATTCCGGTGTCTTGATTTATCATTCCGGGAGCGTTCTCTATCTTTCCGATCATTATTTCATTATCATCTCCTGTCCAATCATACTGTTCCTATCTTTCCGGTTATCATTCCGGAAGTTTCCAGAAACAATATTGGAAAACGCCTTTTGCAACCTTTTGATGGTGCCTTTCTGGAGTTTTATCTGAGAGTCTTTGCTTCTAATTCTCTTTTGGATTGCAATCAAATTGCTTCTTGATATTCCAAACTTGTGGGAATCCCTTGGTCTAATGTATAGTATCTTCCCTTCTAGATTTTCATAGACAGTACAACTTTCAGAGTCTTTAGAAACTCCTAGAATGTTGGAAGCATCATGGCTAGTGGAGGTGATGTAATATGATGGAGGAAGACAAAGCTGTTGAAATGGTATCTGAAAGTCATGAATCTGAAATGGATTCCACTGAAAGAAAATCCCGTAGCAGAGAAAGAGGACCTGACAAGAAACCTAGAACAATACGTGCAAACAGCATGAGTAATTTTGTACAGTTCAAAGATAGACCTGAGGAATTTGAGAAATATCTTAAAGACGTGAAAGGAGTTGACATTATTGGAAACTCTGGAATCGTAAAGGCCTTCTTGATTTTTTGTGTGGCAATGATTGCAGTCTCTGGTGGATTGTGGTTGTACAATCACTACAAAAATGGAAACGACAACAGTACAGAAAACAGATAATGATATTAGAAGAGCAGTTGTAACGGACTGTTTTTCTAATATTTTTTATCAATTTGGTAGAATGGACTATCAATTCAGAGACAGCAATTATCAATTAGGTGGAATATTCCGAAACTTTCGAAACTACCAAAAATATACCGAAACTGGAATCTGATCGTATGCCCATCGTTGGATTAATTTCATGATTTTACAATAGACAAAGATGACTATAATTTCCAAAAACCATTCAATTTTATTCAAATCCATGATTTCATCATCTTGATATTGTGTTTCATCCAACAATAACTCGATCGCAATGACTACAGTCCAATCAATCTCAAAACTCTATCAAGATAGAATGTGGAAACTGAGAATCATCACATTTACTGCAGGTGCAGTTGTGATGGGATTGGAGATCATCACAAGCAGGATTCTGACCCCAGTTTTTGGCAGTACGATATACACCTGGGGAAGCCTGATTGGAGTGGTTTTGAGCGGTCTAAGCTTGGGCTATTTTTTGGGGGGAAAGGTTGCCGACGATCATCCTCAGTTTGAAAAGATCTGCGGAATTGTTTTTTCAGTCGGATTATTCATTGTAGGTATTCCATTTTTTGCATCTCCTGTCGTGGATTTTACCGTTGCCGTATTACCTGGGACCCAATACACCCCATTGGTTGCAACATTTTTGCTGTTGATGCTTCCTTCTGTTTTGCTTGGATTTGTATCACCATACGTAATCAAGCTTGGAGCAAACACGTTGCATAAAGTCGGAAATATCTCCGGCAATCTTTATGCCATTGCCACAATAGGAAGCATTTTTGGCACATTTCTAACTGTGTTTGTCTTAATTCCCAACATTGCAGTGAATCAGATAATTTTTGGTTTGGGAATTGCATTAATTGCAAGCTCCCTAATCGGTCTCAAGGCATCTCCCAAAACTATTGCCGTTGCAGTTGTGATGATTTTGATGCTTCCTTTGTCTTCATTACCTGTAAACACAATCTCACACAATGGGAAACTAATCTATGAAAAAGAGACGCCCTTTAGTCATTTGGACATTGTTGAATATGGAAACAATGTCAGCATGTATCTTGATGGCATGAGGCACAGCTCAATGAATTCCAAGGATCCGCTAGATCTGGTAATAGACTACACTGAATACTTTCATCTAGGAATGCTGTTTAACCCTGAAGCCACCAACATTTTGTTTGTAGGCGGAGGGGGGTTTACTGGTCCAAAAAACTTTCTTGAATTGTATCCTGATACTAAAATAGATGCAATCGAGATTGACGCAGATGTGATTAATGCAGCAGAGACGTTCTTTAGTCTGGAGAAAAATGATCCAAGACTTCAGATATTCAACGATGACGCACGAAAGCACCTATCCACTTTTGAGAAGAAGTATGACCTGATTGTTCTGGATGCATATGCATCAAACTACGTGCCATATCATTTGATGACTCAGGAATTCTTTCAAACAGTTGAAAAAAGACTGGAACCAGACGGCGTTGTGGTGTCCAATGTCATCGGTTCTATAGAAGGGAATAATTCTCAGCTGGTCAGAGCAATGTACAAGACAATGAAGGAAACGTTTCCAGTATCCTATATTTTCCCCACAGAAGATAGAACAACAAACGTGCAAAATATCATGATAGTCTCATCAAACAAGCCATACGAATTTGACAGACTGACCCTTTTGGATATGGCGAAAAACAGTCCTGCAGACTATCTTGTTGATGAACTAAGCAAGCAAGCGCACTTCTATCAGGGAATAGTTGACACATCTGATGTTCCATTTTTGACTGATCAATACAATCCATCTGAAGTTCTGATTAACCCCATTACCAGCAAAACATACGTACAAGAATTTCAGGATGAAAAAATAGAAAAGAAAGAACATCGGGATGATTCAGTCAATTTAGGATTGGGTGTGGGGTTAACTGTTGTTACAGGGGTCTGGTTGGTCTATTTTAAAAAGAGAATATGGAATTCTGAAACAGATATTTCAACTAATTAGAAGACTAAAAGGAATTTTACATTTGTAAAGTACAGTTAATAAATAAATTAAGACTTGACTTTTGATATTCTTGGAAGAAAGCGAAGCCTCTGAAAACAATACAGTTGTTCAGAAATTACATAATAGAAAACTGATACTTGGGATTATCGTAGTAGTTGGTATCGCGGCATTTTTTGGAGGTTATATTTTTGCAACTGAGACTGTAGAACCAGAACAGATAATCATACAAGAGTCATCTGGAATTCTTGGAAATACTCAACCGCAGGTAACAACACAAGGTCCATCACAATTGCCAAAAATCATCTCATCTGATGACGATCCTGTAAGAGGAAACCCAAATGCCGAGTTTACAATCATTGAATTTTCTGACTTTCAGTGTCCTTTCTGCGCTAAATTCCACTCAGATACACTGCCTCTGTTGATGCAAAACTACATCAACACGGGTAAAGTCAATTTGGTGTTTAGGGATTTTCCAATTGAAAGTATTCATCCAAATGCAGTTCCTGCAGCTCATGCCTCAGAATGTGCCGATGATCAAGGCAAATTCTGGGAAATGCACGACATGATATTTGAGAATCAAAGAAAGTGGCAAAATCTTGAGGTTCTTGAATCAGTAAACATGTTCAAAAAATATGCTCTTGACATAGGCATCAATGAAGATGAGTTTGATTCCTGCATGTCAACTGCAAAGCATATTGACGAGATTAGAAAAGATCTTGAGGATGGCCAGATTTATGGTGTGACTGGCACCTCTGGATTTTTTGTAGGCAATGAGGATGTAGGATTTACAAAAATAATAGGTGCTCAGCCTTTCTCTTCATTTCAAAGAGTGATAGAAGGTTTAGAATGAAAGATGAGCATTGATAAAATTAAACACTGAAAATATGACTTCTTCAAATGTGTGAACTATGAAATTTTCTTCAAACCCTTCATCATGCATGTCATGTGAATGTGATTCCATAAGATCAATGGTTGCATGAGGGTGAGCATCTGCAGTAGATGACATACCAATGACAAAAACAAAAGCAATCAAAATTCCAAAGAATGTAAAATGGTTCATCGGTTTCTCACCATTTCAACATCATTTTAACTTTTGAAATCTGTTTCAACAAATTGAAATTTACAATTGTAAGATACTGTTGTTAAATATCTACAAAAAAAGTGTAAGTAACAAGACAATGAATGTATGCAAAGTAATCTGTGTACGATTCAAGGCAACAGGTTACAAGGGCAGACACAAATACGAAGACGGTCAAAAACTGTGTTCAATATGTGCAGAGTTTCTGAAATGTTCTGAAATTAGATGTCCATGTTGTAGCGTAAAGCTACGTTGCACTCCAAGAGGAAATCAGTCTAGAAAAGAAATTCATGAAAAAAGAAAAGCAGTTTGGCACTGATTTTTTAAAAAATTCTAATTTACTATAACTTCCGTAATCATTCCAGCTTCTGCATGCTCAAGAATATGGC
>JAOTTW010000082.1 GCA_029864235.1 Candidatus Nitrosopumilus sp. | reverse complement strand
TCTTTTACTGGTGATTGGACCAGATTGTTTGTTGGCTCAGGTTGCCTTGAGTTTAAAGTTAGACTTTGCATGATTATTCATTAATGAATAATTATTAGAGCATGCCGTGTAGTTTGTGGCATGCCTTTTCAATCAATATAAACATTTCAGATGAGAGTATATCAAAAATCCATTTAAAAATAACAACATTGATTTGTTGAATGATGTAAGGAAAAAGTTCACAGTATGAATAAATCAAAGTAAAAAAAGAGTATAGATTTTACTAAAGGTTTTCAGGCCAAATACCAAACTTGCCTTTTCGTAGCTTGATGTGTTTCATTGACATTACACCCCCAATCTAATTGAATTTGGAACACCATTCAAAGACATAATGTACTTTATAGTACAATTCATTTCTATTCTGACTTGTAAAGGAGAGTAAACAGAATCATTGAATTGTCTCTGCAAAATAGTGTTCACAGATATATTTCCAAAATTTAATATTTTTTCATTTCCTATGGTTTGTGGCATGCTTTTAGAGTTATCAAATGGGCACATAGGAGCAGAAAAACCAATTTTAAACAAGAATTACGAATGTACTAAATTAGATCTTACTCAGCAAATCCTTTTTCTTGGCGTTAAATTCCTTTTCAGTTATAATTCCTTGTTCTTTTAACTTTGCCAATCTTTCTAACAAATCTATTATTTCGCTCTTTGATTCAGATGATTTTGGTTTTAATTTCTTGGCAGCATCCAAACCATCATCTACAGCACCATCAATTTTCTCACCTAGTACTTCAGCCTCCCTAGCAGCAATTTTTCCAAGTTCAATACTTTGATGTTTTATATCCTCAGCTTTTTTTGCAAGAATTTCAAGGAGCCCTTTTTTCGGTAATGAACCTCGTGTATAACCAGATCCATGTGTTAAATTATTCTCTGAACTTTCAAATGTATTATCCATGTCAAACTCTTCAGTGTCAACCTTTTTCACTTCATCTTTCATGATGTAGATAAAGCATCACTTGTAAATAAATCTCATACTAGTTTGTTTTAAATGAAATACCTGCCAATACAATATTTTGAAACTTGGAGTGTTTGTCAAATTATGCTCTTAAATTTAGGGTTTGAAAGATAAGAACCCCAAAACAATACTCATCGCAATGAAAATGGTTATTGTAATTATCATGCGTTTTTGTGCTTTTTCTTTTTCGTAAAATTTCCTTGGAGTAACTCCACCAATGAAAAAAACCATCATCATGCCTAAAACTAATCCAATGATATTAGCTGCAGTAAGGGTTAATGCACTTGAAAAAATATCAAAATCCCATAACGCAATACCAATTCCGGCAACCGCAGCAGGCGGCACTAAAGCTGCGGCAATTGCTACACCGACTAAAATTCCTGGAATATCAGTAGACATTGCAATACCACCAGCCAATCCAAGAGCTATTGCAACTGCCAAAAATACAGGAGATATTTCAGTCCTAGACAAAATTTCATTTGTTAATGGCAAATCCGTAAATTGAATTGCAATCGCCGTTAATAATGCACCTGTACCAATGACTGCTAACAATAAGAACATGCCGGATACCAGACTCTTGTACATTTTATCGGTCTTCCCAACTGCAGCATTGAATGAAAATGCAGAGATAGGTCCAAGTAATGGTGAGATTAGCATTGCACCAATGACTAAAGATGCATTGTTTGCAAAGAGTCCAGCCACTGCAACTCCTGCAGCAACAACTATCATGAAAAGAAGATTTTTGTTAAAGTTTACATTTGGTTCTATTAATGATTGATATTCTTCAATTAGTTTTTTCTTTTTTACTTTGATCTGTTTTGTTTCCAGTTCTTTTTCATAGTTTGAAAGATATTCAGATAATGTTGCCTCAATTGCCAAACTAGTTACATACAATTCTTTCTTCCTAGTATCTACAATCTTGTTTAATTCATTAGTTAATGCATTAGATAATGAATTTAGACATACACCAGTATATCTTAAGAGTTTTTCATTTTCTGCCATGGTCAATTCGACATGAAAGGGAATCTTGTATTTTTTAAAAACATATTCTATACTTTGACTTTGTTGTTCATAACAAATAACTTCAATTTTCCTCAAATCTTACATTCTCCTGTTTTTAATTGGGAATAATATCTTTATGCATTATCAAATATTTTTTAATGAAAAATTATATTAAATCCTAGTTTTTTATTAAAATTCAAATATTATATAATTATTTCACTATCAAAAGAGGACAGGTGATACTTTGTAAGAGATAAGTTACCATACTTTGATGATATTTTCCTTCAGTTTTCATTAATTTTGTCTGCCCAATAACTACCATATCAATTTGATTTTTTTCAACATATTCTATTATTGTATTTGGGGCAAAAGAGGATTTTAGAATGACATGTTTTATAGGTAGTTTTAATTCTTTGATTTTGCTTTCTATTTTTTTTAATTCAGATTCAATAATCTTTTTTTCTTGTTCAAATGATTGATTCTTGTATTTTTTAAAAAAAGATAAAATGGATTGGTTTTCAATACATGTAATTAACGTAATTTGTCCATTAATCTTTTTTGCAAATTCAACTGCAGCCCTTAATCCTTGCTCTGCTCCGGCAGTTGCATTATAAGGTACTAAAATGGATTCAAAGCCAAAATCATCATTCATATTTCAAATCTTTACTAGAATTACTTGAATTTAAACTGGAGAGCAGTATCAAAAATAAGAATTGTCTATTTATATAATAAATCAATTGAGGTATTAAAAAGGAGATTAATTTTTGTCAATCACTAGTAAAAGCCTAAAAGAACTTCTGCCGTTATCTTTCAAATCCACTCCTGCTGTGAGTATAAGAAAAGAAAATCAGGTCTGGATTGCAACAAGTATGCTGATTCATTACTTGGAATCATTTACAGACTCTTTGGTAGTAACAGAAGAAGATGAAAAACCAATAGGAGTCATTGGAGGCAGAGAAATTATAGAAAATGTTTTCAAAAACCCATCATCAGATTTTTTTGATAATACAACAGTAGAACAAATTACAGATAAAAAGCTAGTAATTTTATCAGACAAAATTAGTTTAGGAGAACTTTTAGAGACGTGGAAAAAAACTCGACGTGCATTTTCCATCATCCCAAATAATTTAGGAGGATATTCGGCCATATCTGGAAGAAAGATACTTGAGATAGGAGCTAATTGTGTTACAGATTTGACCATTTCTGAATTGCCAAAGAAAAAAGTACACACATTTGATCATGACAATACAATAAAAGACATCATAAGTTTGATGCTAGAAAAAAATACAAGAAAACTACTTTTAAAAGATACAAATTACTTTATCAGTGATCGATTACTTATAGAGTCAATAGCACAAAAGTTTGATTTTTTTAGAAATATAAAATTTTTAGAAAATAAACTTGAGGAATCATTCAAGCTTGAAGAAGCCAAGAAGATTACCAAGGATGTGAATTTATCAGAAATTTCAAAAAGCATGTACGCAATGTTGCACCCTTATGTGGTTTATCAAGATCAGGTAATAACTCCGTGGGATATTTGTATGTCTTTGGAATCAGACAGAATAGAGTTTCTGGGATAATATAATTAGATTAACAATTTTTTGTCAAAATCAAAAGATGAAATTTGACAATTACGTAAATAAGTACTGTAGAAGAATTGGAAATACTTGAGAATACAAAGTTAGAATGATTTGAAAAAGTGTATCTATTTCTTAATTATGTTGTTTGCAGTATTTCCCTTGGTATACTCTGTGACAATATCAGAACACAGCAATCACAATAATATACAAGCATTTCAAAATAATCAAGGACTGTTAGAAACAGAAGCTAAAAAAATAGAACTTGAGATTTCAGATAAAATACTACACAACAATATCACATCCAACATTTTGGCAAATCCTCAAGATTCAGGTATTATAATTCTTGACTACTTAAATGGATTAATTCAGGAGATTGCTGCAGAATCCTCAATTTATGATATAATTGGATTTTCAATAGGCATGGTGATTTATGGAATATTTGTTTACCATTTTTACAGATTTCTATCAAAAAGGGATATTTTTTCTATTAATATTGAAAAGAGAATTGCGGAGGGCAAATTCAAATCAAGCGGTAAAAAAGCATCTGCAGCACCAAGAGCAGCTGCATTTATTGCAACAAATTTCTTTATTTTTCCATTTGTGATATTTCTGTGGTTTATTGGCTATTCTTCATTTATGTTCATGCTTGTCCAAAACATGCCCACATCAACAATTTTCCTTATTTCAAGTGGTTTAATAATTGCAATCAGAATTTCTGCATATTATAGCGAAGAATTATCAAGAGATATTGCAAAATTACTTCCTTTTGCATTACTTGGCATATTTTTATTCAATCCTCAGTTTTACTCTTTTTCAGATATTCTATCAAGGTTACTTGAAATGCCTTCTTTTGTAATTCAAATAGCATCATTTATCATATTGGCAATGGCTGTAGAAATAGTTCTTAGTATATTGTACCTGATCAAAATAAGATTTTTTCGCAAAGAGCACATAGACAAAGCAGATGACTACATGGCAGCAGTATAACTATATTTTAAATGCCTTTGTTGCTTCTCTTTGCTCGAGAAACTTTTCTATATATCATAAAAAAATATTATTACAATAGAATTTCCAATAGAAAACGCCACAGTGTATGTCACAACTAAAAAAGAGATTGACTTGAACCATGTTTCATTTAAGAATACTTGTTGCTTTTAAAAAAAAGAATTTACATATATTTCAGAATCAAATATTCACAATCAATCACACTTTAATGACTATCGCAAGTTCTTTAGGACCAATGAGGAAATTGAAGTGTTCAACGATAATGTCGTTGAAAGAATAAGATATCTTAGAGGAAATGCAATAGAGACAATAGATAATTAAAATTTCACGCAAGACTCAAGGAGTATCTTGAGCAATATCCTTCAGATAAACAAATGTAATCCAATCTAATTGCAGACCATGAGGAAGGTATTAGAAATTTGAGCGCAGATGTTGATAAATCTGTAAATAGTTTTCATGATGTAGAGACAAGTAACTTTCTTACAGGTTTGATGGAAAACCATGAGAAGAGAGTCTGGATGCTAAGGACAACGGTAAATTCCTAAAATTTTAGTTTTATTTTAGTCTGGGAAAATTTCACTGATTACTTGGATTTTAGTTCCTCATTAAAATATAGAGAAGGAACAGAGATTTCTATGTAAACTGCATGAAACAAAACAATATGAAAAAATTATTTAAGATTATGACATTAATTTTACTTACGAGAATAAAGTTGGATTTATTATAGTCTAATTTTATAATTTTCAGCATATGTCTAAAATAAAAGAAAAGATAATGATTGTAGGATTTCCAAGTACAGGCCTAGTAGGAGCATTTGCAGTATCATATATTGTCAAGTCATTAAAAATGAAAAGAATAGGAGAATTAGAAGCATTTGAAATTTCTCCCTCAGTGAGAATACAGAATGGAAAT
>JAOTTW010000081.1 GCA_029864235.1 Candidatus Nitrosopumilus sp. | reverse complement strand
TTGGGATTTTATTTTTCATTCTAATTACAATCTCTTCTGTTCTGATATTCTTTATAATTAAAAAAAGAAAAATAAAGCAAAATATCTCATACGATTTAAGGTAATTATTCTATGAACACAATTTAGCATATAGTTGAATATTGAAATATTTTGCAAAATAAATTGTCTGACCTATATAATTAATATAATATGTTTTTCTGAAATTTTCTTAAATGTTTGATATTGAAACTTTAGAATAATCTATAATCGCAAAAATTATCAAAAAATCCTTGCTCTAATTTAAAAGTAAATGATATAAGTTAACAGTGCTATTATCCAACAGGGTTCAAAGAATAATGGTAAAGCATAGTAATCGAGCCAAAAGCTGGACTAGAGCCCAAATCAATGCACAAATTCATTTTCTACAACCAAACCTTACTCTAAAGAAAAAAGATTTTACAAAAGCCATGCAATACAAAAAATACAATCTCCCTGGATTTGCAATAGAAATTTCAAAAATTAAACCAAGAATTGCAAAGACTGAGAAAGACCTGCAGACATTCATTATGCGAGAAGAAAAACTAGTAAAAGATGGGCTACTCATCTAAACCAAAAACCTGCTCAAAATGACAAGAAAAGATCAAATTATACACAAAGCCCTGGTTCTAACTTCTATTCTTCTTATATCCTTTGGAACATTTAATCTGGCCACAACTTCCTTTGGGGATACAAACTCGATTAATGTAAAATGCTTTGATTCAGATGGTCGAGAACTTCAATTTTGTACAAAACCAATTGATCTGTTTCTTCAGAATGTGTTTGAGCAGCTTCTTTCCACTGTGGGTCCAATTGTAGCTGGAGCCGTTTCAATGGCCATGAGTTTTGCAAGAAAGAAAGGATTGGTAATTAGTGCTGATGCAGAAGAGTATTTTGTAAAATCTGCAAGATCTTTTGTAGAAAATCAAAGCAGGTACATTTTCAAACAATTCATGGAGAATCCTGAATACCGGGAGCAACTTGCAAAGGGAAAAATGCCTGCAACCTTGGGAAAAGAGGTATTCCAGAATGTAAAATCACAACTATTAGTCGAGTTAAAATCAGACGAGTTTACAAATACGACACGTAGTATGTTGATAGAAAATCTTGATTCTTTGATAGAGAGAACATTATCTGAAAGTAAGAGTGATGCTGCAAAAAAGGCACGAGATCTACTTACAGAGTTTGTCCCACTTGCTGTTGATTCTGCTTTATTGTATGTTAAAGAAAATGAAATAACTGATGAGCAAAAAAAAGAAATTGTACGCAAATGTATTTTAATGATTGCCAAAAACTTTGACAACGAGTATCTTATAATGTCTGTAGATAGTGCCAAAATGTACATAGAAGCTGAATTGAAGCGAAGAATAGAGTTAATCTAAAGTTTGCATATTCTAAATAGTGTTTGCTAACATTAATTTTTTGATATATCTGAAACTAACGAGACTACTAAATTGATTCAAACTCTACATTGTATTGTATTTAAAATATCTTTCATCTAGCAGTCTAAATATTTGTAATACTAATTCAAATAAATAGAAAAATTTGGAAAAACATATTTTTTGTGTTGGTAGTAGAAAGAAGAGGACAAGCCTCTACAAATACATAGCTAAGAACGTAATCTAAATTAAATGAGAAGAATGACGGTTGGTATTAATTTTGGCAGTAAAATTGTAATTGGAGTAATTGCGATGGTAGTAATTATGGGGTTGGGTGCTGCATTGTTTTCCCCTTCAAATGAGTATTTATTTGGGACTGGGCCTGATTCAGACCCTGATCCATATCTAGTACATTTAGTCAAAGCACAAAATGCAGAGTCTTGTAGTGATTCTTCTTGCAAAGATGATGTATTAAATCATTATAAAATGGCGTTAGAAATCAATCCTGAAGGACGAGGCGCATTAGACGGAATTTTAAGCACATTAATTGAATTACATAATTTTGATGAAGCATATACATACTATCAAACATTATCTAAATTATATCCTGATAGAAATTTTGTTGAAACATTTTATGCGGTTCCGCTGTTTTTGGGTTTAAAACAATATGATCACGCACTAAATAGTTCTGATGCTTATTTAGAAAAAATACAAGAAGATAAATCCGAATTTACGGTCCAATATGCATTAGCATTAAGAGATAAAGCAAGATCATTAATTGGTTTAGAAAGATATGATGAATCTATTGCAGTCATAGAGGAATCATATTACCTAGATCCATCTGGAAATACTTTGGTATACAAAGGAGTGGCATTATCTAAACAAGAAAAATATCATGACGCCCTCAAAGTGTTTGATATGAGCAAAAAAAATGGCGGAGGAGGTTTATTGCTATCTTTAGAACAAGGCATAGCACTATGGAATGTTGGTAGATATGATGAAGCTAAAGACATCTTAGACAATATTGAATCAAGCAATCCTGAATCTTATGGATTCTTGGAATGTGAGGTATTATCTGCAAGAAAAGAATTGCAAAACCTAGTTAATTCATCTTAGAATACTCATTCGACCTAATTTCTTTAAAAATGATAAATTTTTCAGTTTGAATTGAATTAAAACCCTCTTAAAATTGAGATAATTAATTATGCACTCAAAGCTTATCATTGATTAATTCTTTTTCTATGCCATGAAATTTATCTGTGGCTTACTATTAAAAATTATGAAAGCAAAATTTGCAACATTGTGTAATTCTTGTGGGGATAAAATTCACCCTGGTAAAGAAATTTCAAAAAACAAAGATGAGAAATGGGTTCATAAACACTGTATGGATAATGTTGAAGGCTTACCTTAGAAATTAATAGGCCGCAATCTCAATTAATATGAAAATCTTTTTGGTCACAATAAATCCTCTTGATGTATTTCTTTGGACCCTTCGAAGAAATGAAAAAGATGTAGTAAATCTTTATAGTACATTAACTCCGGTTATGCAACTTACAACTGGTGGCTCCATGCTTAATTTTGGATTATGGTCTGAACAAAATAATGCTCCTCTCTCTGCACAAAACAATCTCTGTTCTCATTTTGGAACTTTATGTGAGTTCGAAAATGCAAAAAATGTAGTTGATGTGGGAAGTGGTTTATCTGCACCAGCGATTTTTTGGACAAATAAATATCCTGATCTAAAACTGCATTGTGTAAACACAAATTACAAACAATTAGTATATTCTGGTCCTAAAAAAAATATTGAATTTTTAAATTCTTCATCAACAAAATTACCTTTTGTGGATAATTCTGTTGATCGTGTGCTTGCTTTAGAATCTGCCCAACACTTTAGACCTTTGGAAGATTTTATTTCTGAATCAAAACGTATACTAAAAAAACAAGGATTGCTTGTTTTGGCAATACCTGTAACTCTGGAAACTTCCTCTTTAACCAAACTTGGTATCTTAAAATTTACCTGGTCCTCTGAACACTATGTTTTAGAAAATGTAAAAAATCTAGTTATCTCTAATGGATTTAAAATCTCTGAAGAAAAATTAATTGGCAATGATGTTTATGAACCGCTTGCAAATTATTATATTGAACATAGATCATCATTACAAAAATTAATCCTCAAAAAATATCCAAAATATGTCGAGTCCATTCTCTACAAATCCATGCTCAAAATGAAAGAGGCATCTCAAAAAAAATTTATTGACTATGCACTCTTAAAATATACTCTCTGAAATTTAATCTGAAAACACTACCCTTAAATTTTTGTTGTGCTAGTTGTCTTTTTCAAATTTGTTCCTTTCTACGCTACTATGAATTTTTTATTCTTCACATAATGATTCTTAAGTATCTGTGAATTCAGAATTGGTAGGTTTTTATTTTTGATAGTATGATTGAAATCTGTTGTCTGTAAGTAATGATGCAAAATTCAAACTGTATGAGGAAAAATGTAATCAACTCTTGAAGGAATCTGAAATTAGGTTTGCTGGTATTGTGGATAAAGATGGTAAACTCGTGGCAGGTGGTTTTAAGGAGAACATAACTCCATATGAGGGTGATGAAACCCGTTTACAATCTTTTCTGAAATTTGTGTCAAAAGCCTCAATAAGAAAAGAATATGATGAAAGCTTGGGTCCTATCAATTACCTTGCAGCACGTCGTAATAAGGCAGTTTTAGTTAGTTTCCCTTTTCCTATAACTCAAATGCTACTTTTGATTTCAGCTGAACCCACAGCAAATATTGAAAATTTGGCTAACAAAGTTGTTAAAATTTTTTCAGATGTCAATTAGTTTGTAAATTACTTCTATATCTCAAATTTTGAATAATTTGTTAATTTTTTGATAATTACCTACAAAACTATTTTATTAATTTTTTGTAAGTTAATTTCTTATTATGTTGAAAAATCAATCAGGTGATTCATTTCTTTGATCCGAAAATATTTTCTGGTATTATGATTTTTCAAATTTAGGCACTTGATTTTTCAGTTTTATTAAATGTCTACTTTAGAAAAAAATAATTTTATTTGAGCAATTTAGAATCGTTTTAATTCTATTAATTAGAATTAAATTTATGAAAGCAACATTTGGTGCTGGATGTTTTTGGCATGTTGAGGATTTGTTTCGAAAAACAAAGGGTGTAACATCAACTAAAGTAGGTTACACTGGTGGGCAATTAGCAAATCCTACATATGAGGAGGTTTGTACTGATGCCACAGGACATGCAGAAGCAGTCCAAGTTGAATATGATCCAAATTTAATAACCTATGATGAACTGATAAACGTTTTTTGGAATAATCATGACCCTACATCCTTAAACAGACAAGGACCTGATATAGGAAAACAATATCGTTCTGCCATATTTTTTCATAATGAAGAGCAAAAAAAGATTGCAGAAAAATCTAAGGAACAACTTGAAAAATCAGGAAAGTTTCAAAAACACATTGTAACTGAAATTATCCCTGCCCCTGAATTTTATAAAGCTGAGGAATATCACCAAAAATATTTCAAAAAACACGGACTTTCTTAATTATTTTACCAACAAAACTGGGATTTTTGATGCATGTATGATATAATTTGATACACTTCCTAAAAATAATTCTTTAATAGCACCTCTTCCACGTGAGCCCATTACAATAAGGTTAAATTTTTGTTTTTTATCATGTGCTAATTTTATAATATTATATCCAATATCCCCTCGCATTATTTTCTCATCAAAAACAATATTATTTTGTGTTACAAGGGTTTTTGCTTCTTTCATTATTTTTTTAGTCTCTTTATCGTACTCTTTTTCTATAGGGACCACACCTTGAAATTCTGAATGAGGTGGTATGTTTATTGAGTATATTCCTGTGATTGTTGCTCCGAATTCTTTTGCTATGGAAATTGCCATTTCTAGACCTCGTATAGAATTTTTAGAACCATCTAAAGGAACTAAAATACTACTAATTTTCTTTTTTATCACATTTCAAATTTAAATTTGATATTAAAAAACGTAGATGTCTCTAATTGTTATGAAAATCCACAGAAATGATAATAACAAGTGATCGCTATATTTAGGCAATGCTTATCTATCCTGATAAGTCGAT
>JAOTTW010000080.1 GCA_029864235.1 Candidatus Nitrosopumilus sp. | reverse complement strand
ACGTTATCAATTGTAGAATAAGGGAATGATTTTTTATTTTAGTGAAAATACTTGAAGACTCAATGGAAGCCATCAGAGTCTTAATATTTTAGTTTAAGACCTATCTGTCAAAAATAAAACAATAACGGGTTATAGAGGGATGAACCCCGTTAAAGAAGCATTTCTAGGAAGTACATCCCAATATGTGGTGCATGTTACCAAAATTCCAGTGCTGATAGTAAAATAAAATATTTGAAAAATTTTTCGAGATTCATAAGTTAATTACACGACTGGATCTAAACTTTCTGGTCATAATGAGTTCCAAATACTATGATGAAAAAATCGACATGCATCCAAAGTCTTGGCTTTCTGTATATCGACAATTATCATATTGGTATCTACTAAAAATGGGTCTATTTTATAGTGCATTGGGAATAGTATCTGCCTTAACAATTGGTGGAATTGAATACTTTGTTTTTGATTATGTGGAACCAGTATTTCCAGTATCTTTTATTCAAATTATTCTAGCTGGGCCATTTGAGGAGACATTATTTTTTGGGATTCCGTTTGCTCTCAGCGGTAATCCTATAGTCGTTCTAGGAACTGGGGGCTTTGGGCAAGTTCGCATATTTTTAATGCCCAACTCGTCGGGGAAAATGATTATTCTTATTCAACAGTAGGATTTGCTGTTCTACACATTTTTTTTAGTTTGAGAACTTGGAGGAGTGGTAAAGGTTGGTTTACCATTCCGTTTCATTCGGCATGGAATGCAATGATTTTTGGCATTGCAGTTGCAATCGGAGAATTCCCTTTGATGATTATTGATGAGAATTTTCCTGAAATAGATGTTGGGATGACTATACTTTCAGCAATACTGGCAGGCATAACTTATCCTCTTTATCGTTGGAGACTAAAAAGGGAAAGCAAGAAATGAGAAAAAACTAAATCCTTACCCAAAAATAATTTCAATCCTCATAAATTCATAAATTAATGGGCCCGCGGGGATTTGAACTTATTGGTTTGAAGGGCTCACATACTTTTCTAAACAATGGAGAATTAATTTACAACAATTATTCCATTTTCAACCATAAACTGTATTCCTTTAATGAAATCATCATCTGAGATTAATCCTTTAGACCACCAATCAGCATTATTCTTAATCCATGCTGGAATCTCTTGAGTATCACCAGTACCAGATTGTGTTGTTTCAGGAATCTGTATGATTCCTTCTTTGATAAGAAATTGTATTCCTCCAACAAATGCTTTGTCATCAATGGTGCCTTCTACCCACCAAGATGCGTTATTTTTAATCCAATCTGGAATTCTCTTGTTTTGATTCGACTCGTTTTCTATTGTAATGGTTATTGTTTCATTTTGGTGTGTGCATATTTCCCGATGAATTTCCCTACACTGGCTTATTATCTCTACTACATATCTCCCTACTTCTGCATCTTTTTCTATTGGAATCTCTATAGAAAATGCTCCATCAAAACCACTTGTTACATATTCATCAAAAATTTTTATTTCTAAAGGATTGGTTGTAATTATCCTTACCAATACATCTGATGTTGGCTCTTCATTGTAGTTTATCCATCCTGAAATTATGACATTCTCTCCTTGTTTGTAATTGGTTTTGTCTGATGTAATTACTGGGCTTGAGACATGGGTTTGATAGGATTCTAAAATTATGATGTTAGCACAAAATAAAACCGCACAAAAGATCAATACAATCTTAATCATATCTATTTTGTGTTAAACCACTATTTCAAAAGTAATGGTTTGGAGTAAATCTAGACAATATTTTCTAAACTCTGAGATAATTTGCAGCATTTGACAACATACTGTCTTCCTCGTCAATAAACCAATACTTGAATTGCAAAAGTGGAAGGCTGTGACTTTTGGATAATTAGATTACTTGTTTTATCACAGTTTCAGGTTTTGACGTCATTGATTCCCTACCGGGTTTATTGTATATGAACCCGATAGGATAACGGACCCGACCGGATTCGAACCGGCGACCTAACGCTCCGCAAGCGTTCGCACTATCCATGCTATGCAACGAGTCCGAAAAATGTGGGGGATTTACGCTTAATTTGGATTGCTATTTCTAAACAGTTTTTGTAAAAATGTATGGGGTGTCATCAGATTCTTTAAAGGTCCACATAGTAGGTAGAATTATTGTATTAATCACTTTCAGATCATATTTGTTAATTAGCGAACCCCATCCGGCTTCAGACATTGGATCAGGAGAGTATTTTTTAGAAAAGGTTCCTGCAAATACCATACAAGTATTTTTTTTAAGTTCATAGTTTGATTGAATTTTTTCAAGAACACCCGTTGCTAGTGCAGAGCCACCCATCTGAGCCAACCCACCTATGAAAAATGCAGGATTTGTCAAGTTCAAGGAAGAATAATCAAAACATATTGCATCAGAACAATAAGGATTGAATGTAATGCCAGAGGATTCAGAAATAGTGTTTTGCAAGTTAACAAGCATATCATCAAGTTCTATACTGTAAGAATCCAAACCTAAAATTTTGGCACAGTATGCAATTCTTCCATCGCCTGATCCAATATCAATTATTTGCTTATAACCAAGAGATTTTGTCAAAAGTGAAGCAATGTATGCTGAAAAAATCCATGTAGGAGAAAATGGCGCATGACTTGAAGCATGTTGAATGCTATTTAACCAATATTTGTTAATATCACCCTCATATACAATACAAGAAACACCTAAGATTTTTTGCTCAAATGAATTATAATAGATTGGGTTCTTTTTTGCAAACAGATGAAGTAATTCAAAGTGTTTTTCTTCAATTGGAAAAGAGTTAGAGTTTGAGAGTGGAATTACTTCTTGAATATGACTGGTTCCGTCATAGACACGTACAAATTCTTGTTTTAATTGTACAAGACTTTTTGCAAGTTCTTCAATCATACAAATACCTTGTCATATTGTTTTACAAATTCTTTGGTGCTCATTACCTGACGTAATTCTTCATAGATTTTTGCTTCTTTCTCAATATCTTGTTTTAATTTGTGCTCAGTGCTAATGGATTGTAGTTCCTTCATGTAATTTTCAATTAAATTTGAAAGTTTTTTCATTACCTGAGGATGTAAAACAGAATTGAATTTCTCAGAGATGATAATCTCAATTTCTTGAATTTTTTCAAGTAATGATGTATGCTCATCTTTGCCACTAAACTGCTGCTTTAGCATCGTAACAGTTGAGGAGACATTCATGACCTGATAATAAACTTCAATTATCTCAGTAATGGAAAAATCAGATTTAGTTAATGCAGTATTGATTATTTTTTCAAGTTTTTGAGATTCATTATTCAATCCAAATACATCATCTGAATTACGCATGTAAGAAAAACATTGCAAAAATTTTAAAAACGTTAGTATTTGAAAAAATTATGCTTCTTTTTCTGCCTTGTTGACATAAACATAGTTCATGATTAAACCGGCAATGATTCCACCCAATATTGGTGCTGCCCAATATAACCAATGGAATTCCCAGAATCCAGATATGAGTGCAGGACCAAATGTTCTTGCTGGATTTACGGATGCTCCAGTTAGGGGCACACCAATCAAGTGAATCAAGAAGACCATTCCACCAATTGTAAATCCATGCCATCCAGCTGATGCTTTTTTGTGTACTGCAGACATGAAGATTACAGTTACCAAGAAGAATGTCAGTATTGCCTCAACTGCAAATCCAGATGAGATACTTTTATTGAGAAGTTCGCTTGGGCCTCCTTGTGTTGCAAAGTTTACTTTTGCACCCAATTCTGGTAAAATTACTTTAAGTGTTGCAGCTGCTGCCACTGCACCAATCAATTGAGAAATAATATAACCAATACCATCAGCAATTCCAATCTTTTTGGTTATCATCATAGGAATAGTTACCGCAGGATTAATGTGAGCGCCAGATACATGTCCAAATGCATAAATCATTAATGCAATAGCACCACCGTGTCCAAGAGATATGAATAGTACAGACATTGATGTTAGTTCTTCTCCAAATGAGGCAATTGCCAGAATAACTGAAAGTGGGCCAAAAAATACTAAGGCATATGTTGCAATTGCTTCTGCAAGATAGGCTCTTGGATTCACCATCAAGCAAAAGCCACTCCAGTTTCCATATAAAAGATTCGGACTATAATATTCACCATACCGAGTCATAAAGTAATTAATTATAGGATCACATTCCTGAAAGTATTATGATTGCAGAAGGAGATAAAGTTCCAAAATTTGAGATAAATGATGCTAATGGTAAGAAGGTAAAATCCAGTGATTTTAAGGGTAAAAAACATGCAATCTACTTTTACCCAAAAGATTTCACTCCAGGATGCACCACAGAAGCTGATGAATTTTCAAAAGATTATAAAAAATTTCAAAAAGAAGGCATAGAAATTATCGGAATAAGCCCTGATGATGTTGAATCACACAAGAAATTCTGTGAGAAGATGGGAATAAAATATACGCTTTTGGCAGATGTAGACAAGGAAGTATCAAACAAATTTGGTGTATGGGGAAAGAAAAAATTCATGGGAAGAGAGTACATGGGAGTGATGAGAAGTACATTTCTTGTAGATGAAAAAGGAATAATTTTCAAAATATTTCCAAATGTAAAACCCGCAGGACATTCAAAAGAAGTTCTAGAAGAGTTTTCTAAATTAAAAAATAATTAAAAGAAAAGAGAATTTAAGATTAGAATTCCTTTGGTAAAGTACCTCTTGATGCCTTTGGGGGTTCAGGTTTTGGTTCAAATCCTTTTGGGAGAGAACCTCTTGTCGCTTTAGCTTGTTTTGTAGATTCTCTTTCAATAATTTCAGATTCAGCTTTTTCTCTTTCAATTCTTTCTTGCTCAATTCTTTGCAAGTATTCTTTTTCGTATTCTTCAAGTTGTTCTTTTTTTGATTTGCCCTCATTAGCATTTGATGATGATAGTTTGTTTAGTTTAGATTGTAATTGTGTAATCTTGTCTTCAAGATCCTTTTTGGTACTTGCCTTTTTAGTTACTATTCCTTTTAGCGAATATAGATTGTTTATTTACATTTTATCCATATAGAAATTTTTGACGATAAAATGTCTAAAAGTAGAGCATGTAAAAATTTTATACCGAATACAATATTGAGGGTGTTCAACAATAAGCATGAAAATCAATCGGGTTCCCAAAATTGCATCACATACATACAGTTATTGCACCTCCATAATCGTACATGTATACCATTATCAATATCAGAGGCATACTTTCCATTTTCTAATTTGCGGACATTTGGAAGATAGTTCAGGTCAAGGTTTTCAAGCCATTCATTTTGTCCACAATTCGGACACTTAATTTGTGGTGGCATGCATAGAAAAGTGCATAATCAAAGAATAGTGTTATGATTAAAAATAGAAAATAAGGAAGTTAGTAAATTAGAATCCTTTTGGTAGTGTGCCCTTTTTTGGTTTTGGTGGAGGTGGTGGTGCTTGTTGTGTTTGAGCTTTTGCTGCAACACCTTCTACAGTCATAAGATGACCACTAAAACCTCCAAAGAATTTGTGACCAG
>JAOTTW010000019.1 GCA_029864235.1 Candidatus Nitrosopumilus sp. | reverse complement strand
AGAACTATCTCAAAAATCAGGAAGAGGTACAGAACTTATCAGCGTATACATACCAAAAGGAAAACAAATTCATGAAATTATTGGAACACTGCAACAAGAACAAGGAACAGCTGATAACATTAAATCAGATCTTACAAGAACGCATGTAGTTGATTCATTAGGCAAAGTTGTTCAAAGATTAAGGTTATACAAAAAAACTCCTGAAAGAGGATTAGTAATGTTTTGTGGTGCGTTACCACCAGAAGGAGGAGGTCCACTTGGAAGTGAGGTTGTCAAAGTTTGGGAAATTGATCCTCCAAAAGATCTAAATCAGTATCTATACAGATGCGATGATCATTTTCATGTTGATATTTTAAAAGACATGCTAAAAGACGAAAATCTGATTGGATTTTTAGCAATTGATGCCAAAGATGCAGGATGGGGCTTATTGCATGGGGATAAAATAGAGGTTTTATCTCAGACAGGTTCTGGAGTAGCAGGAAAACACAGACAGGGGGGACAATCTGCAAAGAGATTCCAAAAACTACGAGAGATGGAATTGTCTTACTATTACAACAGAGTAGCTGAAACTACAAGAGAGTACTTTATTGATATTTATCCAATAAAGGGATTAATAATTTCAGGTCCGGGTCCAACCAAGGAAGATTTTATCAATGGCGGGTATCTGGAATACCGCTTGCAAAACATGATAATTTCGACAATAGACTCCTCATATTCAGGAGCCGAGGGAATTAGAGAAGCATTTTCAAAATCTTCAGATATTTTATCGAATTTCAGAATGGTAGAAGAAAAGAAACTGATTGAGGATTTGTTTAGAGAAATCAATAATCGTTCAGGACTTGGAACATATGGCCTTAGTGAGGTAATTGAGCTCCTCAAAAATAATGTTGTTAAAACACTGATAATCACTGATGACACAAACATGAATAGAGTTGAGGGCAAATGCCGAAGATGTCAAACCATTCAGGAGGAAATTGTTGAGAGACCTAAAGTAATTCCAAAAAAAACAGAATATGCTAATAATCCTTGTCCTAGCTGTAATTCAATGGAAGTAGAAGCAAACGAACAAGACATTGTGGATTATTTGGAATTACTTGCATCGAAAACGGGAACACAGTTAGAAGTAATCTCTGGAAGTGCAGAACATGGTGTAATGCTATCTAGTCTTGGAAAGGTAGGTGCAATTCTTCGTTATAACCCAGGTCATTCTAAATAGCATCTTTAATTTTTTTTGAAAGAGATTTTAATTCTTGATCATCAGAGATTAAACGTTTTGTCCAGATTGTTCCCTTGTGATTATATCTTGGAATAATGTGCACATGTACATGAGGTATGATTTGTTTTGCAGCCCTGCCATTATTTTGTCCTAAACTAAATGCATCAGCTCCTGTTGCAGAAAGAATGGCGCTGGCTATTTTTGGAACAAGGGTAAACAAAGCACCAACTGAGACTGGATCCATATCTGTAATTCTTTCATGATGCTCTTTTGGAATTACCAAACTATGACCCACATCGATTGGATACTTGTCTAAAAATGCAATATGATGTTCATCCTCATAAAGAATATGGCCATCTCGTTTTCCTGACAAAATATCGCAAAATATACACCCCATCATAAATTCACAATTTTTGATTTTATTTATTGTTTCATCGAATAGTTAATTAGGGCAATTTTAGGAATTTGTGTAGAGCCTATGGGACGAAAAGAAAGAAGGGAACGTGAGCTAAAACGAGACAATTATGCCACAAGACATTCTGCTAAAAAACGAAAAAATACATTGATTGCAGTTGGTGTTTTAGCTGTAATTGCAGTTATTGTAGGCTATTCTGGATATACATTTGCTACCATGACTCAATCGGCTCCTGGAGGGCCAGAGAATGCAGGAGTATTGGGCAGTGAACATTCACACGCTGCAATCTTAGTTAAAATATTTGGAGATATGTTTGATTTTTCAGCTCCAGCATATCAAATCAAATCAAGCTGGATTCATTTTGAAGGAAGGGATGGCACTACAATTCACAAACATGCTACAGGTGTAACTTTGGGTTATCTGTTTGAGACATTAGGATTAGGACTAGATGATCAGTGCTTTGTTTTCCAAGATGGGCGAAGTTTTTGTACAAATGAGGATTATTCCCTAAAGTTTTACATTAACGGAGAAAAGGTTAACGACATTAGAAGTTATGAAATAACAGAGGATGATAGAATTTTGATTTCATATGGCGGAGAAACTCCAGAAGAAATTGAGGCGCAGCTTTTAGAATTACAAAACCAAGAAATTATTAAATAGAAAAAATCATGAATTTTTTTCTGTAAATTGAGCTGATTTCTCAAAGAACATGTAATATCCACATTGCATGCATTGTAATACAGTCAAAGGAGTTGTTAGAAATTCTTTATCTTCAAATCTTCCACTAATCTTGACATTTTCACCAGCAATTTCTGCCTTATTTCCATGACAAATTGGACAACAGAGTTGCTTTTGTTTCATAATTCATAGAAAAATCATTTGAACTTAAATTTTTTATACAAATTAAAAGAAAATTTGAAGATTTCAACAAAGTCTAAATTATAGCAATTTTGAATTTACATACCATGGAAATTTCCAGTAGAAATGTTGTTGAAGGAACTGCCAGAGCGCCACATAGAGCAATGTACAAAGCCATGGGATTAACAGATGATGATTTAGACAAGCCATTTATCGGCGTGTGCCACACAGGAAACGAGGCAACACCGTGCAACATTCACCTTCCAAGATTAGCTCTTAAAGCAAAAGAAGGTGTGATTGACGGCGGTGCCACTCCAAGAGAATTTTCAACTATTGCAGTAAGTGACGGAATTGCAATGGGTCATGAAGGAATGAAATCATCTTTAGTTTCTCGTGAGGTTATTGCAGATTCTATTGAATTAATGGTACGTGCTCATCAATATGATGCACTTGTTGGAATAGCTGGATGTGATAAAAGTTTGCCAGGTACAATGATGGCCATGGCACGATTGAATTTACCATCGGTGTTTGTTTATGGAGGAACAATCATGCCAGGAATACTTGATGGTAAAGAATTGACAGTAGTAGATGTTTATGAAGCAGTGGGGGCGTATGATGCAGGACAGTTATCATTAGAAGCCCTAAAAAATATTGAAAACACCGCCTGTCCGAACGCAGGTTCATGTGGAGGAATGTTTACTGCAAATACCATGGCATCAATATCTGAAGCAATAGGCCTTGCATTACCTGGAAGTGCCAGTCCTCCTGCAGAAGATGATCGAAGAGAAAAGATGGTTTACGATACAGGAGTAGCCTGTGCAAAACTTTTGGAGCAAAACATCAAGCCAAGAGAAATTTTGACATTTGAGGCATTTGAAAATGCAATAACAATGCTTAACGCAGTAGGTGGTTCCACAAATGGAATTTTACACCTGTTAGCATTATCAAACGAAGTAGACATAAAATTAAGATATGATGATTTTGAGCGAGTCAGGAAAAAAACACCACATTTAGCAGACATGAAACCAGGTGGGAGTTATGTGATGAATTCACTTGACAAGATTGGAGGAATCCCCTTTGTCCTAAAGAAACTTGCTCAAAAAGGATTGATTCATGACAATTGCATTACAGTCACTGGAAAGACAATAAAAGAGAATCTTGCATCAATGAACATCCCAGAACCAGCACAACAAATTGTAAAATCAGTTGACAACCCAATACATCCTGTAGGAACTGCCGTGGTCTTGAAAGGTAGTCTTGCCCCAGATGGAGCAGTAATTAAAACAGCAGGAGTAGAAATGACAAAATTTACTGGAAGGGCACGTGTATTTAATAGAGAAGAATATGCATTTGATGCAGTATCCAGAGGAGAAATTGACGAGGGTCAGGTTGTTGTAATTAGATATGAAGGACCTAAAGGTGGCCCAGGAATGAGAGAAATGCTTGCAACAACTGCAGCACTTGTAGGGCAAGGATTAGGAAAGAAAGTAGCCATGGTTACAGATGGTAGATTCTCAGGAGGGACTCGTGGATTTATGGTAGGACATGTTGCGCCGGAGGCATATGTTGGTGGACCAATTGCACTTGTAAAAGACAATGATGAGATTACTATTGATACAGAGACCAACATTATTGATCTTCATGTATCGGCTCAGGAATTAGAGAGTAGAAGAAAACAGTGGAGTCCTCCAAAACCAAACTATACAACAGGAGCTTTGGCAAAATATGCAACACTTGTTGGGTCTGCAGCAGAAGGGGCAATAACAAAGCCTAATCTATAAATTAATTTCAATTTATTGTGATACATGAATGTAGTTATCCCAATTATTGCATTACTGTTAATTGTAAATTTAACGATACTTGCTTTTGCAGATGTACTGCCACCGCTAAAGCAAGAATCAATTGATCCTCATAATGTCAAATGTAAACCACATCTTACTTTGATTTTTAAATTAGGATGGAAACCATCATGTGTCAAACATGAAAGTGTTGAAAAACTAGTACAGCGGGGATGGGCAAATGCTCATGATCCTGTTCACATGACGATGAAAAATAACGGTAAAGTATTTGCAACACTACAAGGACAAGATCATATTGTTGAAGTTCAGACTAAAACAAAGTTTGATGCAGGAGAAAAAATGACATATGTGGCTACAAACTCGGATGGAAGTCTAGTGGCAGGAACAAGCAGTAAGGAAAACTCTATTTTTATTTACGAAACAGAATCTGAAAAACTATTATCAATAATTAATGTAGGACAAACACCAAAGGGATTGAAATTCAATCCAGCAGGGAAATTAATTTTTGTTGCAAATGAAGGAGGAGGAACTGTAAGCGTGATTGACATTTTTGAGTCATCAGTAATTGATGAAATAGAAGTTGGTCATCTGCCTCATAATCTAGTCTTTTCACAAGACGGTTTGAGAGCTTATGTGACTCTTCAGGGACAAGATGAAATTGTAGTTATTGATGCTAGTTCGTTTACTGTAATTGACAGAATCCCTGCAGGAAAGATGCCTCATAACTTGGATGTTATTCCAGATTCAGATCATATTGTTGTGACAAATATTGGAACCAACGATGTATCAGTTATCAATCTCAAAGAGAGAGAAATCATCAAAAACATACCTGTAAGTGCTGGCCACCATGGAGTAGATATTACTCCATCTGGAAACTATATTTTTGTTTCAGGAATTGGGGATGACAAGGTAACTGTAATTGATGCTGAAAACTATGAGATAGTCAAACAAATCATAGTAGGGTCAGGTCCTCATGGATTAAGGACAAATGTAGAAGGAACTGAACTTTATGTCTCTGTCTCTCAGACAAACCAAGTTGTAGTTATTAACACAGATGCCCTAGAAGTCAAAAACAAGATAGAGGTAGGACAAATGCCTTTCTGGATTGCAGTTCCTGCAAACCCCTAATAGGAGATATCTTTTGTTAATCTTTCCCAATCTATCTTTTCTTGTTCTTTAACGTAGGTATTCAGTAAGGTCTTCCAAGCCTTTTGCAGATCAGTTGTAAATTTCTTAAAACCTGATGTGCTTGACAAATATACTATATTTTTTGGATTGTATTGAACCTCGTTTAATGAGATGCAGTGGACTGTATCATTTCTTACCTCAAAGAGTCTAGACATATCTCGTGTAAACTCTGCACCAAAAACCTTCCAATCAAGAAATGTTCTAATCTTCCTATTAATTGGAACAAGATTTAACAGATAAAGTAATTCTTTACTATCGCTTTGATTAGAGTATTTTACAATTCTTAATCTGATAATCTCGTCAAACAAAAATGCCATCTTTGAGAATGCAGACAGTACACTATCTCTGTTTTTTGAGACCAATAATTTTGAATCAAATCCTTCTTTTACCAAACCTTCGTTGAAAAAATAGTGTTTGTCTTTGTCAATTAGGTATAATCGAACTTTTGGTGAGGTCTTTTTGCCTTTGATACTTTTCAAAAAATATGAGACTCCCATGAATAGTAAAAAACCAATCATCAATTAAGGATTTATAGTATTTTTAGAGAAAAATACATATTTTATTTGAGGTGAATAAAGATATTAAAAAACAAGTAAACAAACAACAGGCTACAAAATTTTACAATAGGGTTCATAACATCAAAAATAAGAACGAATGAGAACAATTAATGAAATTTATGCTTTTCCCATAAATTCAAAAGATGATCATTAAGATCGAGGAGGAATAAGGAATTATTCTAAAAACAAATTAAATTTTAAAAGGATGTATTTTGAGAATAGTATTTCTTCTGAGATACAGTGTTGAATGATTTAATTTTAAAGTAGAAAGTAGTGGATATGCTCTAAACTCAATTAATTTTCAACTTCACGAACAACATTGTTTTTTGCATCAGCAAAATCACCACAAGTTTCACAAAGCCACAAAGTCATGTTTTCTATTTTTATCCATTTAGGCAATCTTCGGTTTTTACATTTCTCACAAAACAGCATAATTGATTGTATCTCTTCCTCTATTTGTAATGATGTTAATTGTTGAGTCGTATTAATAGACTCAAATTGATAGAAAATTCATGAGTAGGATGAATCATCCATCTTGTTTATAGGCATGAAAAACAACCTACGTTTGCCATAACAAGGTTTGTAGGTAAAACCTAGTTGGAGTAATTCATACGGAATGAAAAACCTTCAACTAAAGATTTTTTGAGATTATATTCTAGACTTTATCAATACGCTTAAGTTGACATAAAATTTAGACAGATATGAACTGTCATCACAGGTATATTTTTTGAAAAAATCATCTACAAAGTTTCCAATCCAAGCACATCATAGTATGCCCTCGGAATCATTCTTTGTGCCTTGAAAAAAACATTATTTGCGGCAGTGTCAAGAACGTATGTCTTTGCCCAATCAGTCTCACTTCTAATAGAGCGTCCAAATCCTTGTAATAGTTTTGTCAGGGTTTGAGAAGTATACCACGATGGAAATTTTTCCATTTTTGCTTTAATTCTTTTTTCTTTATAATTTGGATACGGAACCTTTGCAATAATTTGGAATCGTGACAAGTCATCTTTTAGATCAACACCTTCCCATAATGAAGAAGAGAGTAGAACTCCTGTAGGGTCCAAGGCATGCTCAGAAATAACTTCATCTTGCGTTTTACCATCCTTGTTTATGCTGTGACAGATTCTAATTCGTCTGGTATTTTTTGAAGAAAGATATCTTTGAATTTTCTGACATCGTGGAATAGATGATGTCAATATCAGCCCTCGCTCATTAGAATGTTCATCTAAGATTCTATCAATTGTTTTGATTACTTCAAGTTCATCTTCTTTTGTGGATCCATAACTTAGACGTCGAATATTCAAAAGTTCAATTTGCCTATTGCCAATAGGAAACGGAGATTTTGGAGAATCAACAAATGCAACATGTTCTTCATCTAATCCCATGTTTTCACAAAAACTACGTTTGTCAATCGTGGCAGACATAAAAATCTGATAATCAGTATCAAAAAAAGAATTTGCAAATTTTGAAACATCAACAGGTTTTATAGAAATGGTTCTAATGTTTCCATTTAAATCTCGTAAAGGGTCATTTACAACAAAATTTTCCTTATCACTTAGAATGTCAATTTTAGCCTGTGCAGCTCGATCATATCTTCGCTCTAGTCTTGTTATTAATTCATAATCGGGATTGTTTTGATAGGTATCGCTTTCTTTGATATCTTTGATTTTTTTAGCATAGGAATATGCAATATCATCTGTTAATTGAATCATTGAATCTAAATCCGAAAAAACATACCTATCTGAGTCTAGATTGCATTCTTGGATTTGGATATTAAATATATCAAATCCGATGAATTGCATTATTTGATCTTCTATTTTATGGGCCTCATCAAACACAGAGACTTTTCGGTCCAAATAATTCTCAAAGAGTTTCCTGTTAAATTTCATGATTTGAAAAAAAGCATGGTAATTCCACAAAGAATGTTTTGCAACCAGTGCCTCATATTTTTGCAAATAGTAATGACATGACTCTGCATCTTGGGTATGTTCTTCTACCTGTTTAATTGTGGGCTTAAATTTACAGATTTCAATTGTTTCCTTTCCATCTCTGTTTATCTTTTCTTGGCATTGACCTTTATCACATGTTAACCCCCAACGCATAGCTCTTCTAGTGTTTTCAACTTTTTCAGATTCCATCATTTTTAGACAAGAGAAATTTTGTTTTCCTTTTACCGGTTTAAGAAAAGGTATGTCCTTGATGTATTGATCCTGCAGATGTTTTGATGCAGTTATAGTAAAAGAGCTATCAAAATATCTTGAAATGGTTGCACCAACTAGAGATTTGCCTACGCCTGTAGGGGCACATAGAATAATTTTTTTATACCCAGACTTGATTTTTTCTTCAATTTCTGAGAGAATTTCTTTTTGAATTACCCTTGGTGAAAATTGTTCTGGAAATTTTTCTAAAAGAGACAGGATTTTACTCTTTTTACTTAATATTAAAAGCATGAAGGTTCTTGTAATATCAAAAAATTCGTAAACTAGTTTAATATCTAGTAAAGAGAACATAGATCATGGAATTGTTAGATGACAAAATGAGAGTTTGGTTAAATAGCGCAATATTTGTCAAACCTGTTCCAGGAGTGTATGTATTGTATAATCGAAACAAAGAAGCCATATACATTGGTGAAAGTAGTAATTTAGAGAACACATTTACAAAATATGTAGACACTGATTTTGATGGAAATAAATGTAAACAAAAGACTCACACATACCAAAGAGAATTTACAGATAATCCAAAAGACAGACAATTGCAATTAATTGAAGAATTTAAGAATCAAATGGGAAAACTGCCCTCGTGTAACTCTGAAATTGAATTAGAAACATACTAGATTTAACAAATTTTTGATGTGTAATGTATTCTTAATTAATAAAAAAATTAGATGTTATATTTATGACAAACACCTTGATTTATGCAGGAATTGCTAGAGTAGCAGCTATTGGTTTGTGCAGTAGTTTACTGTACAGCAAATCAGGAAAACCGTATTCTAGATAATGTAATTTTAGCATCTGCAGTAGAACAAGGTGAATTTACACCAAAATCAGGGTTGGGTCCTAATTAAACAAAGAAAAGTAGCACAGATCCATTTGCCGATGAGGCATATACAATTAGAACCAATGCAGGAAAGAAAATTCTATAAGATTATTCCTATTTTTAATCATAAATTTTTAATATGTTCAAATACGCTAGGCACAGCAATAGAGAAAGCATTTAATTCAGGATCGCCGTACATGAAGAATGCATCAGTGTTATTACTGTGAACAAATTTTTGATACAAAGGAACAGCTGTATGACCATGTTGAAATTCATTCAGACATTGAACGAAATAAGGAAATAATGGAAAGAAAAAAGAGCAAAGAGAGAAAAGAGTAGTTTTTTAGAACAAGTCAGTAAACTCAAAAAAATTAGAGCAAAGGTTGAAAATTTCATATTCAGGAGCAATTATACGGATTTTGATTCCAAATTATATGGAATGGGTTGAAGCACTACTCAAAAAATCAAGCGACAAAACTTTGACAAAAGGTGAGGTTCTTCACAGTTTGTTTCACATGATTGAAATTAATGAAAATACATTAAATCATATTCAATCGAATAAACAAGATTTTGGACCAGAATTAGAAGAGTTAAAACAAACAGAAATTAAAGATTTAGACTTTCATCTAAAGTATTATCGCAGTCTTGTAAATTACATTTCTGCAATGCCTGAAAGTAAAGTTGTATAAGATTTCATGTTTGAAAAAAACTGTCATCTATGAAGTTTACTAAAAACAACATCATATTCGGCTTGTTTTGATTCAATTTGACCGTAATCTGTTAAAGCATCATATTCTTTTTGTTTTTCTGAGAGATATTTTTCCCCCTTTTCAAGTTCTTTGGCAATCATTGTACCTGAATCTTCACGAGCAAATTGTTTTTGTTGTTCTTCATTTTGTCCTCTAGTAGGATATAATTTATTTTCAATGGTGTCTTTTATTTTTTTAGTAATCTCATCTCGTAAAAGTTCAGCAAGATCAAAATGTCCCTGTTGATGATTTAAAAGTTTTAAAGTTGCCATAGATGTTCTAACCCAAGATAGTTGTCGATGAAATTCTGGAGATAGTTGAACATTTTTTATAGAAAAACTGATTTTACTTCCAAAACTTTCAGAATTTAAAGTCCATGTAAATCTATATTTAATAACACTATATGCATCTTCAAAAACGGCAGGATTTGACTCTGCTCTAAAATCAGACCAATCTAAAAAATAATCCTTTGACCAAGGAAGAATATTTTGATTACTCATATGATAATTATACAAAATCAGAGAATAAAATTATTGAGATCATTATAGAATTGTCAAAATTTGACTGAGAAAGGATATTCTAGAAATGAATTACATGTAATAAAGAAAAAAGTCATTCTCGCTTTCCGTCACGGTTACTGTATTGCCCAAAGACTTGAGGGGCATCAAAACCCAACCAATGAGAGGAGGGATCTGAATGTATATCATGGAAATGTTCATGCTTCACAAGGGCATCATCTCCCCAATTACCATCATAAACAAATTTGCATTGTTCCAACTTGTTATGCTTTTTTATTCCTTTACAGATAATTATCAAGACTATGTTATTTTGTCATGTGCTTGAAAAATTTTTTGTTGGGGTAAAAATACGAGGGAATGCTAAAATTCAAGTATAAGACAAATTAAGATAAATAAGTCTAAATCAGAGTCAAATTCCAGAAAATTTGTTAGTTTTTCCAGAAATAAATTTTTTTGAAAAACTAACATACATCTGAATTAGGCTCAATTTGAAAAAGGATCAATTTTTCAGACCTTTTTGATCAAATATCAAGACATGTTTCATTTTAACAAGTTTTAAAAAAGAAAATTAACAAAAAATTGGAAGCAAGACTGTTTGTGGGTTTGATGGATTCAACATATCCCCCAAAGGGACTGAAGCTAAAGATGATATCAGACTTACTTGCTTTCAAAATGCACAACTCTTAATTTTAGTCTGGATTTTAAAAAATCATGAATATTCGATTTATGATTTCGATGGGAGTAGCGATTATTGGATTGGCGGTTGGGTTTTACCTTTTAAATGACATACAGCAAGAAAAAACATCTGAAATTACACAAAAAAGTCTAGATTTGGCGTTACATGAATCAAATCAAAGACTATCTATTGTAAAAGATGAATTCTATAATGGAAAATATAATGGAGAATTATCAAAAGAAGAAGTAATCAAAATAATTAATGATGAGGTAAAAACTCAAAAAAATATTTTAGAGCAATACAAGGCCCTGCCAAAGGATAAAAAAACAGATAAGACCATCGATATGAGATTTTTTCAGCTAGGAAAATACTATTGGGCAGGAGAAGATTCCATGTTGCAAACATTAAAGAAATCACCATAGAATCAGACTTTATCTTAAATTTAATACAAGATATAGCCTAGAAAATCAAATAGGATGTCTTGTTGTAACATAGATTAATTGTTCTTTCTTTGTGAGCAACTCAGTATTGCAGTCAAGTAAATTAAGAAGGTCTTGAAATGCAGGGCATTTTGTATCAATTGAAAACAATTCTTCGCAATTTGGACATTGAATTACATTGTGACTCCCCCAATTACATTCAATGTCTTCTATTAACTCAAATGCAACATTTTGATCACATGAACTACATCGAAGTATTGTATTGATAAATTTTTCAGCATTCACTCTGAGAAAGTTTGAAAAAAATTCAATATATACTAAAACTATTTTTCAAAATCAAACATTCATGTTCTTTGAGATTTGTGATCTCACGATTCATCATAAAATTGAGATTCAGTTTTAGAAACTTTTTTTAGTTTATAAATTATTAAAAACTAGTGCAAGAAAAAACTGCATTAAATATTGCAATGATTTCAATGGTTATAGGATTTATTTTGGCTCAAATTACATTGTTACCTACAGTTTTACCATTAATTCTGAAATAGGAGAAATCAGATGACTCAATGCCCAACATGTAAACTATCCATGGAATCTCATTCTACTTCTGAACTGATGGAATGTTGCATGAAACAGGTAGGAACCGAATTTTCACAAGAAACAAGTGGGATCTGCCCAAATTGCCTACACGAAATCAAAGAGCATTCAGATAAAGAACTTGCAGAATGCACAATTGCATTTCTAAAATCAGAGATTTGAAGTTAAGCATAAACACTGGAGAAAATCAACAGAAATTAATAGATCAGGCTTCATCAATTTTAATTGAAAAATATTCTCCAATGTGGATAAAAAAGTAGGTTTGGGAATTTGAGCATACACATAAAAATTTGAAAATTGATATTCTCTTTGTAGAGCCCAAAAATAATCAGATAGACTAGAATTCAAAACTTGTTCATCCAAAATGTGAAATTAATCTAGAGTTTAGAATTGATGGTGAATGCATGGAGAAACTTGGAAACAAATACTTGCCAGGCAATGATGACCTAGATTCGATTAATACAAAGTGATGAGCTAAAATACTAGAGAGAAATAAAAAAAACATTGTCAGAAAATAAAAGAACTTTTAGAAAATTCAACAAGAAGACAAAACCTCAAACAATTGAAGAGCGAATTAAAAATTTTATTTTACGAAACTCCCAAAATGGATTCTATACTAGAATTTCAACTTTATCATACAAGTTTGAAATCTCCCAAGATCAAGCATGGGATGTGGCAGGTTCTCTTCTAGCTGATGGCACCGTAGAATCAATTCATGATGACCGTACAGGCGAAATGAAACTTTGTGAGACAGGAAAAATTTATGAGATTTTGAATCAAGAACAGAAAAGAATGAGGCGGAAAACAAAAGAGTTTAGAAAAAAGAAAAACATGAGAAAAATTAACACTTCAAACATTTCTTAAAAATTCTTTAAATTACCCCCATCAAGCAAATACAACATGCAAAAAATACTAGTGGCATTAGATGGTTCTAAAAATTCTATGAGAGGCCTAACAAAGGCCATTGAAATAGCTAAATATGGGCAGTCAAAGATCATTGGATTGAATGTGATCCAAGTACCCATGTCATACTTTGTCAATAGACCAAAAATGCAAATTAAAGAAGACGTGATAAAGGCATCCAAAAAAATACTAGATTCTGCAGAAAAAAAATGTAGAATAGCAAAGATTGAGTTTGAGTCAAAGATTATCCCAGGTGGGGATCCAGGATATGACATTGTGAAATTTGCAGCAAAGCAAAGAGTCAGTACGATAGTTATTGGTGCACGAGGAGTGAATCCATTAAAAGAAATGTTTCTGGGAAGCGTATCAAATTATGTCTTACATAAATCAAAGATTCCAGTCATGATTGTGAAATAGCAATTGGGACGCTATGGTAAGCCTTAATTTTCTAAAAAGGTTTTCAATAACATGAATACAGCACCATATTGGAATAAGAAAATTTGTTCCGACTGTAAAAGAATGAAATGCCAAAAAGGGTGCTTGTGTGATTGCCATGTACTAAGAGATAGGCCATACTAGAAAGTATTAATTCAAATAAGAACCCAATAAAGACTTGGATGAGGGTCAGGTCATTGTTCCATTATTAATTGTCATTGCCGTAGGAGTTTTTATAGGAACGAGAATTTGGATAATGTTCCGTAAATAACAAAACTCTTAATTTCATTTACACAAAAAAAGTTATGTCTGATGATGAAAACTTACCCGTACAATGCCATCCTATGACTAGACCTAAAAAGAAAAAAATATCTGAGGAAATATAAGATGGATGAATTTTCAGAAAAAGAAAAAATTGAGATCAGTAGAATTTTAGAATCAATTCAAGGCAGGTTGGACAAGAGATTAATCAAATTAACCATGGATTTGGTGATGAAGACAAAATGGACTCAAGAATCAGAGCGAGAATTGTATAAAAAAAATATTAAGAGAATACCAGAAAAATCAATTGAATCAGTACTAATGGGAAGTCATATTGGTCAGATTTACCAAGTGACATTAGATTTTGTAAAGAAAATGGGATTTGAATTAAAGCCTTTGCAGAAAAACATTCTCAAGGAATTTATTTTTTTCTTGGTTTTACTTCGAACTGAAAAAGAACAAGGTAAAATAAAATGATCAACACTTAATTTTGAAAGTATCTTATAAAAAAATATGAAGCAGTGCAAGCTTTGTGGAATTCCACTTGGAAAAGAACCAAACTCTCAGGAACTTGAAGTGCACTGGAAAAAACACCACAGTTGGCATTGGGAAAACAATAAAGAGAAAACACCAGAAGACGCGCTTCTAAAGAAAAGATAAATTTATCTAAAGATTGACGTCTTGGAGTAGCAGTCATTTATAGCATGCCTTGACTGCCACACAAAGGCGTCAATACTTGTAAGAATTTGAATTATAAAACAAGGATCAAAAAAATTCTAAACGTTTGTTTAATTCGATTATAAAAATGAAACTGATTTAAAGAGATAAAAGTACAGTTTTTATCAATTTTGATGTTTTATACAGTACATGCAAGGTAAAGTCAGGTGAACGAGGATTTTGCATACACAAAATGTATTTCATATAATCAATCAATATTGTACTGTGATTGTAATTGTCACTATTGTGGAAAAAGAGAAGGGTGTCAATGTGAGCTTCGCTCCATTGAAACTGCACCATATGCTCTTGTTTTTGATAAATTTTATTTTCACTATAAAGAAATGAAAAAATAGAATTACAGTTCTAAATTTGATAAATTATTTTGAGATTTTTCATTAATAGATTATCAATTAGAGAAATCAAAGGGATCCCTTAAGTATGGATTGAATTTGCAGTATAGTATGAGTGATCCATTTTGTCATTGTGGTTCTTGTGGTCATGAAAAAGTAGACGAATGCTATTCAAAACAATGTTCTTGCTGTTTAACTGATCATCAAGGGGCATTTGGAAAAAATAGATAAAATCAATGTAGCCTATTATATGTCTGATGAAATTCAGTGTAGATAGTATATGCAACGTCTTGTAGATGAAATATATCTGAAATATTCTTTTTACCCTTGGAGATACTTCTCATAATTGTCATACATTTTGTATTTTTTATAGAATCTGGTTCGGCATTATCTGTCCAAATCTTAAAGCAGTCTTCAAAATCAAGACAGAATTTCAGAATTATAACCTCCCAATCTTGGGAAGTTAAGGGTATGTTCATTTTTTGAGCTAATTCTCTAAATTCATTTTTTCTATCACGAAGTAAAAGATTCAAAGTTTCTCTAACCAATTTTGGATCATATCCATCAATCAGATCGATTCTATCCATAAATTTGATTATCACTAAGGTGATAAAAACACTAGTATTTTTTCCATGCTTGAAAATCTTTTTAAAATCTTCAAAGCAAATCAAAAATTAAATTATATATAAAAAAACACATCATATAGTCCCGAGAAAATTCTTTATTTATAAAGCAGATGGAACCAGAGTTCAGTTTAATGAAAACAAAATTCTCAGCACATGTATGAGAGCTGGGGCAAGTAGAAAAACTGCAAAACAGATTTTGAAAAAAGTAAGAGCAGAGGTATATCACGATATGACTTCTAGTGATATTTACAAAAAAGTATTACATGCAATATCTGAAGAAAAAGGACTTAGAGCACTACATCAGAGATACCAATTAAAGGATGCAATAATGAGGATGGGTCCTGCAGGGTTTGCGTTTGAAAACTATATTGCATCATTACTAGAGTATTATGAGTATCAAACAGTAAACATTAGAGCAAAAATCAAAGGAAAATGTACATTACATGAAATTGATTTGATCGGAATGAAAGACAGCAAACAGTTTTTGATTGAATGTAAGTATCATTCCGAACACGGTGTTTACACGGGTTTAAAAGTATCTTTGTATACACATGCAAGATTCCTTGACTTACAACCAAAATTTTCAGGGGAGATGATATTTTGCAATACCAAAGTATCAAGTAATGCAAAAAGATATGCCAAATGTATAGGACAGCAAATTTTCTCATGGCGATATCCAGCATCAAACAGTTTGGAGAGGATCATAGAAAAAAATAACCTATATCCAATAACAATTCTCAATTTGTCACAAAGAGAGTTAAAAATATTTTCTGAGAGTAACATCATGATTGCAAAAGATCTTTTAAGATATGATGACAAACAAATTTCTCAAATGACAGGAATCTCCACAAAAAGAATAAGCAATATGCAGAAATTAATTGAGCAGATTTTTTATCCGAACTAGATTCAATATTTTGCGATTCGAAAGTCTTAATTTGAGAATTTTTTAATCAATTCTTATGACTTTTGACATTTTATGGAATAATAATTTTTATGGAATTTCTTGGGCATATGAAAAAGATAGACTGGTAGTTTCAATGGTTTTTGAGGACAAGAATGAGGCAATAGATCTAGCCAAAGAAGTAGACATGTGGAGTGACAAATTTACAAGATTAACAATAATTGAAAAAAATAATGGCGAGTATGCAATATGCTGCTATCAAGATCCACAAATTTCAAAGAGTAAAAATGTCGGACTGTACAGGACTGGGATGCGTCAGGCAGGGGGTTATGAACAGGCAAAACCAATGATTGAAGAAAAATCGCCATTATTACAAATTGCATATGCATCAGATGTTAGAGATATGAACACATATGAACAGATCTCGCGTTTAGTGCCATTACGAAAATGCCGAATCATTTCTGAAAAAGAATTAAAAAAACAGGAATTCTTTTATGAAAAAAATGTTGACACGTCAAATCAATTATGATATTTCTTTAAAATCTTTTTTACTTGAATAGCTGTTACTTGTGAAAAATCATCATAGAATTGTCCAACTGCAGAAAAATCTTCAGGTATATCTAAAACAATCATTTCATCTACAAAACTTTTCATCTTATCAAATGTAGTAATAGGTATTACAGGAACTGCTAAAATGATTTGTTTTGGGTTTTGTTTTTTAATCCAATTTAAAATTGCAAAAACCGTAGAGCCTGTTGCAATTCCATCATCAACTAATATGATGTATTTACCCTCAAGCAGATACTTGTCATTACCACGATATTCCTCTAATCTTCTTTTAACCTCATGTTGCTTTTGAGTTAATTCATCTTTAAATCGAGGATCATCAGAAAATTTGGGCCAGTACTTACTTTTGTATAATGTGCCATCATGCATAATTGCTCCAATTGCATATTCTGAATAATCAGGAGGGGTGATTTTTTTTGAAATAATTACATCCAGATTACATCCAATCTTCCGTGCTATTATATCACCCAATATGACACCACCTCTAGGAATTGCAAGTACAATAGAATTAGGATAGTGTGGGATTCTTTCAGATAATTTTCTTCCAGCATCAGTTCTGTCTAAAAACACAATACTTGTTAGAATTTTTAATATTATTATCTTCAGTTTTTTAATGTATCATTTTAAAAATCATCATCCTTAGATTGGATAATAAAAATGAATCATCTTATTTGTGGAACTGAGTAGTTAAGAAAATGAGTTCCAAAATAGTGAACTTTTAAGCGTTAAAAATAGAATTGAGTTCTCAGAAAGTAAATGAAGTTTTATTTTTTCTAGAAACAAAGTAAAATCAAACAGGAAATATCAATTCAAAGAATAGACTAGTAGAAAATGAATTGGATTCAATATCTTATCCTTGAATCAAATTAATTCAGGGCAAGTTGAACTTCATATTATTTAAGAAATAAAATTTCCCACTACTAATTTGAATATAGAATTCATGCTGACAGATTACTTATTTATGTTTAAACAATTTTTACCTTGTCAAATTACAAACCATCATAATAATAATACTACATAAAAAATCATATGAGTCTCCGGGTTAATATTCAATAAATAATATACCCCAGCAGAAACAGGATAAGAATCCTATTTAGATATAGTTAACGAATGGAACATTGACGTATGTTCCTGTCAAAACCAACTGTAGATGATTCAAATACCAGAATTCAAGTCTTGAATTAATCATGGTATTCAAGAAAGGGATTCATAAATGTGTAGAATGTGAGAAGAAAAAGAAAGAAGCCCCAGAGGATATGGGATTATGTAGTAAATGCAGTGTAGCTGAAACCCGAATTGAAAAAGATATATACAAAGAAATGATGGATGAGGGAAGTTTTCCTTAGATTCAAGTCTGAATGTGTATAAAAGATTCTAAACTCTTGTGAAAATCAACTTTAATCTACTAGAAAAATTATCAGATGGTATTGGAATTAGATGACAGATATGAAACAATAATGATCGAATCAAAAGTTAGAGAAGGGGTTTTTCATAAAGTCGTTAAAGATTTGGAAACTGGAAGGGCTGTTTCTTGTTCTTGTAAATGTTGGAGTAAAGGGAACAAGACTTGTGTAGGTATGAGATCTGTTGGTTTTGATAACTAGATTCTAAATTAAACACATTGAAAAATCAATCTAAAATGAAAAGTTTGGTCAACTTTTAGATAGAAAAGACAATAAAACCAAACATTCTAGAATTTTTCTTGAGAATTCTTTATTTTGTAAATATGTTCAATTAATTTATTGTATAATAAGACAAAATGTCAATGTAACAAGTGTAATTGTTCTGAAGAATTCGAACCGATAAATAGAGACTTACTGCTAAATCTAATTACACATGGTAGAATTGATGCAAAAAAAGCAGAATATCTCTCAAGCAGGGTAGGAAGCAATTTATGCAAAAATTGTTTTACAGAAAAACATTTTTCAAACAAATAAAATCAGATATAAAATTGAGAGAACGTACTATTTTCAAGGAGATATTTAAGATGGACAAGTAATTAAAGATCAGTGATTAGATTTCTCATTGTAAATTATTAGACACATATTCTGAAAGAATTAGAGTAAGCTAATTAACACAAGCTAATTTTAACAGGGTTTAAATGAAATTTCATTTTACATTATTCTATGAAAGAAGAATCATGTAGAAGGTGTGGAAAAATCTTAGAGGTTAGTAAAAAATGTGATATTTGTAATATGCCCAATCAATTTCATTGCCATGTTTGTGGATATGAATCAGAAAAACAGATTCACAGTGATTGTTTGTTAGTAGATTTTAACAGTAAACTGTTAAACTAGAATCTTTTTTCAAATTACTTAATAACATATTCTTTCATATTTAGATATGGATTCAAAAGCCAAGGGTGAAAAGATGTATCCTATAGGATATGAACCTAAAATAGAGATAACTGAAGATCCAAATGTTAGAAATCAATTGCTAAATGAAATTCTAAAGGTTTCACCTTCAGAAGTGGTAGACACCGATTTATTTGCAGTTATGACAAAACGTCGGTCTACAAGAAAGTTTTCAGACAAAATTGTAGAGACTGAAAAGATTGACAAAATTATTGCAGCTGCAGATACTGCACCTACTGCAGGAAATTATCAAGGATTTGAGATATTTTATGTAAAAAGCCCTGAAAAGAAGAAACAGCTCATAGATGCATGCAATAAACAGCCATATGTAAATGCTCCAGTAGTATTGATATTTTGCAAAAATCCATCTAGAGTAAAGTTTGATTTTCCTGAAGAGGTTCTCAAAAAATTTGCCATACAAGATGCAACGTTAGCTGCTGCATATTCACAGCTTGCAGCTCAAGCCCTAGGATTGAGCTCAATTTGGATTGGAATGCTTGATGAGAAAAAAGTAATGAAAATTATTGGCACTAAATTAATTCCATCATCCGTACTGTGCATCGGGTATCCTGAACAACAGAAATACCCAAAGCCAAGAAGAAATCTAAAAGACCTGGTTCATGTTGTGTGGTGAAAATAGAATCTAATTGTTGTTTGTAGTTAATCATAATCTAAATTTTATTTAAAAACAATGAATTGGATTCAACAATCAAAATAACTAGATTTTCAACAATCAAAATAACTAGATTTTCAACAGATAAATATCAATTTCATGATTTAGATTAATTTGAGTGTGGGAAAAAACTGATTTTTTGTTCAAAAGACTCATAATTGATGAGTATAGGAAATCAAACGATATATGTTTACAGAAATAATGATGGTAGGAGGAGTTTTTTGGTCTGCCACTTACATTCTAATAATTAGACGAGGTTTTAAAGACAAGACATTTGGAATGCCCATGGCAGCATTATGTGCAAATATTTCATGGGAGGCAATATTTGCATTTTTCACACCTCATGATGCTCCACAACTTTATGTAAATTACATTTGGTTTGCTTTAGATGTAATAATTGTAATACAATTTGTAAAATATGGAAAAAAAGAATTTCCAAAAATCCAAAGATGGCAGTTTTATTCAATATTAGTATTGGGATTATCAATTGCCATTCCAATGATTTTGTCTATAAATTATCAATTAGAAGATAATGTTGGGGTATATGCAGCATTTGGACAAAATCTCATGATGTCAGTATTGTTTGTAACAATGTTAATAAATAGAGAAAATATTAGAGGGCAATCATTTTACATTGCTTTATTCAAGATGATTGGAACCGGACTGAGTAGTTTGGCGTTTTTCCAATACAAGACAATCGCTCAAGACTCTGTTTTGTTACAATTTCTATTTGTTGCAATATTTGTTTTTGATATCATATACACAATAGCCATTTATCGCAAATGTAAAAAATATGAAAACCCATTAAAGAGATTTTAGTAGAATTATTTTAGGGAATAATATTTGTTTTAAAGATAAAAATGATTGTTTTCGTTTATTTTTCTGTATTATCACTGGAATCATCATGATCTAGAATCTGGTCAATCCATTTGAAAAAGGGATATTTCCCATCATACGACCTATCATTCCTGTTTTAGACTAAAAAGCAATTCTATTTTGATGGCCCATACAAGGATAAATTTGATGCAGACATGATAAAACCATGCATTGTGATGACAAGAGAATGTTTCTAGTACTAGAAGAAGAAATCATAACATGTTGGGAGAGCCTCAAAAAAACAGGCTTTCAAGATGAGTCAGCACTAAAGGAGCTAAACGAATCCATCAAAAATTATAATGACTATAAAAATTCCTTTAAACAAAGCTAGTTTTGTGATACTTTAATAATTTGGTAACATAGTGAATGTATGGAAAAGTATGAAAAACTACTGAATATGCTAATGGATTTTAATTCATCCATTAGATTTGCAGCAGTATGTAACTCTAAAGGAGACATATTGTGGCACAGTCAAAGGACAGGAATTAAGAACATCATACCACTTGCTGACACAAAAAAAACGCTTCAAAGGGCAGTTAGTGCATGGCAAGAGCGCTCAAAGATCACAGATATTGTGGGTAGAGGCCTATATGTTATTGCAGCATATGAGAAAATCAAGAGAATCACAATTCCATTGGATGCTGGAAATCTTCTTTTCATTAGTATTGCAAATGAGCCTTTACAAAAATCAAAAAGTAAAAGTTACGGACATTTAGTTGAAATGGGAAAGATCATGTCCATTGTAGATTTTGTTAATTCTACAAAATAACTTCTAAACTTTTTGTTTTTTTAATAACATACAAATCATATAGGATTGTCATCATATCATGGAGTTTTTACAAACTGAAGAGCCAAGTGTACAAAAACCCATAATTATTGCAGCAATGCAAGATATGGGAAATGTAGGAAGTATCGTAGTAAATTTTATCAACAAGAATTTGAGAACTAAAAAATTTCGAACAGCAAGAACTCCTTTTCCAACATATGTTATTGACAATGGAGGATATATTGACTTGCCAAATGAAATTTGGGAGTATAGATTCACAGATGATCTGATAGTATTTGGCGGAGGTACAGGGCAACCTCAAGAAAATCAAGAACTAAACATGCTTTGTCAAGATGTGATTGATGTTTCTAAAAAATATTCAGTTAAATTTATCTATACCTTGGGAGGTTTTCACACAAAAAGATCACTAGATAAAAATCCAAAAACATTTGTCACTACAACATCCAAGAGCCTGACAGAACATATGCAAGGACTTGGGATAGATATTACCCCACAAAGATCACTGATTACTGGATTTAATGGATTGATTCTAGGATTTGCAAAACAAAATGGAATTCAGGGAATTGGGATGTATGGAGAATTGAATCAGCCTGAAATTCCACAATATAGAGCAGCCATAAGTATTATCAAAACAATAGAAAAATTGACATTTAGAAAGCTTGGTGATACCACTAGGCTGGAAGTGATGGCACAAGAGATTGAAAGAGAATACGGGAATTGAAGAATGCAGTTAAGATAGGGATCATAGTTATAGGAATTGTTTTAGTAGTGTTTTTTGTTTTTTGGGTTTTGGAATGAATCAGTTTTTAAAAACAATATGATTCATGAATGAATTGAACGTTATTGTAATGGATAATGAACATCACAAAACAACATAATGGCATTTGGTAATGTCTTTGCAGTAATTGAATGACCATCACGTAATCCTTTTCCGCAGACATAGCACTCTACAGGCAAAGTAGATGATTTAACATGTGTCTTTGAGAGAAACTGCATATCTTGCAGCGATGCTGATTTTTGTCGAACCTCCTGCATGTGTCAATTATTATACGATCAAGTAACTAATAACGGTACCGTACTTGTACTGTATTATACAATATTCAATAAATCTTTCATTAGGCACAAAAACACATCCTAGAATTAGCCATCAATTTAAATAATAAACCTAGAGAATTTTGTTAATGGGTGGACATCTTTGGAAATTCTCAGGCAAAAATCATACCCCTAGATTTAGCTGAAAACCAATTTCAAATTTATAATAAAATTTCTAGAAATTATTCGTATTCATTTCTCTTTGAATCACTTACTGGTCCTGAAGTTTTATCTGAAACATCAGTGATGGGATTTGACCCAAAGATAATTCTCAAAGGATATTCAGATAAGGTAGAGATTGTAAGAGACAAAAAGACAGTGATAATCCAGACATCAGAACCATTTGATGAGCTAAAAAAACTGTTAGAAAAGTCAGAGGACCAAAGCTATAGATATTTGGGGGGTGCAGTAGGGATTGTAAATTATGATGCAGTAAGACTAGTTGAAGATATTGACAATATTCATAATTCGCCCCAACCACTTATGGAGTTCGGAATCTATGATGATGGAATATTATATGACAACATACATAAAAAATTATTTTACTTTTATCATAATGAAAATAGATTTGAAAAATTAAAAATCGGAGAAAACATATTTGGGGATTTTCACTGCA
>JAOTTW010000079.1 GCA_029864235.1 Candidatus Nitrosopumilus sp. | reverse complement strand
TTGAATTTTGCAAAAAAATTCAACATTACTGACTCTGTTAATTCAATGGATGAAAATAAAAAACAGAAAATTTTAACTCATACTGAAGGAAGAGGCGTTGATGTGGCAATTGTTGCTACCAGTAGTTTGAATGCATTAGACGATGCTATTGATATGGTAAGAAAAGGTGGAATTGTAATGATGTTTGGAGTCCCATCAAAAGGTGCAAAAATTAATTTAGATATGAGCAAAATTTATTCAAAAGAAATTACACTACTGACAAGTTATGCTGCTTCAGACCACGATACTCAAGAAGCAGTACATCTAATTGATTCTGGTCACATTGATGTGAAACAACTAGTTACTCATACATATCCAATCCAAGATTCACAGAAAGCATTTGAACATGCTCGAAGCGGTAAAAATGCCATGAAAATTATTATTACTAAATAAGAAAGGCTTAAGAAGGGATTTCTTTTCTCTCAAAAAAGAAGCGATATGGATTGGGGACTAAGAAACAGATTATCCTGTATCATTAAACCGCAAAATAATCGTGCATTAATGTTGGCAGTTGATCATGGTTATTTTTTAGGACCTACTGAAAAACTAGAGAATCCAAAAAAAGTAATTGCACCATTGCTTAAACACTGTGATTCTTTGATGGTTACACGAGGAGTTCAAAGAACATCTGTTCCTGCTACCACTAATACTCCTATGGTATTGCGGGTTTCAGGAGGCTCTAGTATTATCGGTGAAGATTTGTCTCAAGAAGATATCACCGTTAGCATTGACGATGCAATTCGACTAAATGCATGTGCTCTTGCAATGTCTATTTTTGTAGGCTCTAAATATGAATATCAAACTATTGTTAATCTTGGAAAATTAGTAAGTGAGGCTGAAAAATATGGTATTCCTGTATTGGCAGTTACTGCTGTAGGAAAAGAACTAGGAAAAGATGCGAGATACTTATCACTTGCATGCAGAGTTGCCGCTGAACAAGGGGCACATATTGTAAAAACGTACTATTGTGATGATTTTGAAAAAGTTATTGCATCATGCCCTGTCCCAATTATTGTTGCAGGTGGAAAAAAGATCCCTGAACGTGATGCATTACAATTAACATACAATGCAATTAAGGGTGGTGCAGTAGGTGTTGATATGGGTAGAAACATTTGGCAATCTGATCATCCCGTAGCGATGATTAGAGCTGTACGTTATATTGTACATGGTAATGCAAATGTAGAACAAGCTTTTCAATTATATAAAAAACTTGTAAATGAAAATAAAAATCAAAACGCCAATAAATCAAAAACCAAAAAACCCAATCAAAATAACAAGAAAACCAACAAAAAAAACAAACTTCAAAACCAACCAAATCAAAAAATAATCTAACTGTTAATTTTTGAAAGGTGTATATGAACAATTTTCCAAGTTGGTTGTTTTACCAAAACAAACGTTGCTCTCCCTTTCATTGATATGTGTTCTCCTGTGTATGCTTTTGTGTCAACAAGCATTCCTTTCTGATTAATTTCCATGGCTACAACTGCTGTATCTCCAAATACGCTTATCTTTGGATTCTTAATTTGATAATCATAATCTGAAATGCTGACAAACTTTAACTCCTCTAACTCTATAGTTGTTTGAAAATCTTTAAGATCATATGGTGGCAAATCACTAAAACTAGAAAACTTTGTGTCATTAAGATGAATCTCTTTCAGACAAGAAAAATCCTTCGTTTTTCCTGACTCGAAAAGCTTATCGATGATTTGAATTATCTCTTCATTATCTGTCAAAATCTTTACTAGATATATCAAAATATTGAGTTTAAATCTTCTCAAAAATTTCTTCAAAAAACTGATTCACTTTTTAAGAATCTTTATTAAGTATGCTCTGTTTTTATCTTTTGAATTTCAATGATCTTAAACACAACTACTGAAGAACAAGTTTTCTCGCTAGTTGATATTATACTGTAATCATGCTTTAATTTTAACACATTAAAATTATGGGGAAAAATTTGGTGAATTAAATGGAAACTATGACTGGTGCAAAGGCATTGATGACTGCCATGGAAAAAGAAGGCGTCAAACAAGTATTTGGATTACCGGGAGGTGCAAACCTTCCAATGTATGATGAATTTGCAAGATGTAATATCAGACATATCCTGGTAAGACATGAACAATCAGCGGCACATATGGCTGATGGTTTTGGAAGAGTTAGCAGAAAGCCGGGTGTTTGTTTTGCTACATCTGGACCGGGGGCAACTAATATTTTGACTGGTATTGCAACTGCCCAAGCAGACTCTGCTCCAATGATTGCAGTAACAGGACAGGTACCTGTTGCAATGATTGGAAGAGATGCATTCCAAGAAAGTGATATTATTGGAATGGCCAACCCTGTTGTAAAATATGCATTTCAACCAAGAAAAGCCGAAGAAATTCCTGAAGTTGTAAAAAAAGGATTTTTCATTGCAGAAACTGGAAGACCGGGACCTGTACTAATTGACATACCAAAAGATGTTCAACAAAATGAAGCAGAGATGATTTTCCCTGATGAATTCAAAATTCGAGGTTATCATCCTTGGACTGATCCTGATATTGTAAATGTTGAAAAGGCAATAGATATGTTACTTCAAGCACAAAAACCTGTAATCTTGGCAGGTGGAGGCACAATCATTTCCTCTGCATTTGCTGAACTCCAAGCAATATCTGAACTACTTATGATACCTGTAGTCACTACTTTCAAAGGAAAAGGATCTTTTCCTGAAACACATCCTTTATCTTTAGGGCCAATTGGGATGCATGGACACGCAGAAGCAAACAAAGTAATGTCTGAAGCTGATTGCGTTTTAGCAATTGGCACTCGATTCTCAGATCGTTCTGTTGGAACCTTTGAGGCATTTGAAAAAAAATTAAAAATTATTCATATGGATGTTGACCCAGCTGAAATTGGCAAAAATCAAACTACTAACATTGCAGTAGTTGGTGATGTTCGTGCATCACTTCGAATTATGGTTAAGATGTTGATGCAAAAAGCAATAAAAAATACTCAAGAAACACCTTGGCTAAAACACGTTAAAGAAACAAAAGAATACTGGAAAGAAAATCTGAAACTTCATCCAGGTGAAATGGGTGCTGCTAAAATTCTAAGAAAACTGAGAGAATTATTACCTGCTGAATCAATTATTACTACTGAAGTAGGACAGCATCAGATGTGGGCTTCTTTATTTTATGATGTTATACAACCAGGCACTTTCTTTAGCTCTACCGGACTGGGTACCATGGGATGGGGATTCCCTGCAGCAATTGGAGCCAAAGTTGCAAGACCTGATATTCCAGTTGTGGATATTGCAGGTGATGGAAGCTTTAGCATGACAGAAAATTCTCTTGCCACTGCTGTTTTAGAAGACATTCCAGTAATCGTATTTTTATTGAACAATTTTACTTTGGGCATGGTTGCACAATGGCAACGTACTTTCTATGATCGAAGGATGATTGGTGTTGACCAAGGAAAATGTCCTGATTATGTTAAACTTGCTGAATCCTACGGTGCACAAGGAATTCGTGCACAATCAATGGATGAATTAGACAAAGCAATTAAGACAGCACTAAATAGTGATGTTGCAACCGTCATTGACATACCAATTGATCCTGAAGAAGATGTATTGCCATTTGTAGCTCCTGGAACTTCTCTTTCGGATATGATTTTACCTTCATAGTGATCATGATGTGGGCAATTCTTTCTATTTTAGTTGAAAACAAACCTGGAATTTTGTTTAAAGTGACTCATCTGTTCAGATCTCGGAATTTTAATATTGATAGCATCTCAGTAGGAGTTACTGAAAATCCTGAATACTCTAAAATGACAATTACTACATATGGCGATGAAAAACAAATCGCACAGATTGTAAAACAACTTGACAAAATGATAGATACTGTAGAAGTAAAGCAATTAGATGAACAAAAAACTGTCTATCGGGAACTCAGCATTTTTAAGATAAAACTCAGTAATGCTAGTGATAGTATGGAAATAAACAAATTAGCAAATGCATATGGAGCCAAAGTCCATGATGTCAGAAAGGACTCTATTATGGTGGAATTGACTGCAACTCCGGATCAAATTAAGGCATTTGAAGAATTAGCTGCCCCCTTTGGAATAATTGATATTGCAAGAACAGGAGTTGCTGCCTTGCAGAGGAGTGGATCATGAAAATTAGAATTTTTGACACAACATTGAGAGATGGAGAACAAACTCCTGGAATTTCATTATCTCCAGATCAAAAACTTTCAATTGCAAAAAAACTTGATGAACTTGGTGTTGATGCAATTGAAGCAGGATTTCCGGTAATTTCTGACGGTGAATTAAAAGCAGTTAAAATGATTGCAGATGAAGGCCTATCATGTGATGTATGTGGTTTAGCTAGGGCAAACAAAAAAGACATTGATGCAGCAGTTGATGCCGGACTAAATTATATTCACACTTTTATTGCAACATCTGATATTCATCTGGAATACAAACTCAAAATTACAAGAGATCAAGCACTTGCAAAGGCAATAGAGGCAGTTGAATATGGAAAATCTCGTGGATTGCAAGTAGAGTTTTCTGCTGAAGATGCAACTAGAACCGATAGAGAATTTTTAAAAAAGGTTTTTGGTGAGGTGGCAAAAGCAGGTGCTGACAGAATAGATATACCTGATACTGTTGGTTATTCTACCCCTGAATATATGGCTGAAATTACAAAGGATGCAATAAACGCAACAAATCTTCCAGTAAGCATTCATTGTCATAATGATTTTGGATTAGCTGTAGCAAATGCCCTTTCTGGTATTAGATCTGGCGCACAATGTGCACATGTTACAATTAATGGAATCGGTGAACGGGCTGGAAATGCATCATTAGAAGAATTTGTCATGGCGTTGAAGTGTTTGCCATATGATCAAAAATATGAAACTGGAATTAAATCTGAATTACTTTATGACACATCAAAGTTTGTCTCAAAAATTGTAGGAATTCAAGTTCAGCCAAACAAAGCAATTGTGGGTGATAATGCATTTGGACATGAATCTGGCATACACACTCATGGTATTTTGAATAATCCTTTGACATACGAACCAATCAGTCCTGAATTAGTTGGAAGAAAGAGATGGCTTCAAGTTGGAAAACACGCTGGAATTCATGGAATGAATGCAATGCTTGGTGAATATGGAATAAAACCAACTGATGAGCAAGCAAAACAAATTCTTGACAAAATAAAGATTCTAGGTGATCAGGGAAAACAAGTTACCGATGTTGAGTTACTCTCAATTGCTAGTGATATTTTAGGTGAAAAAGGAATCAAACGCATAGTACAATTAACAGGATTTTCAGTATCTACTGGGATTGGAACAATGCCATATGCTTTTATCAGACTAAACATTGATGGAAATGATTTTGTAGGAACTGATTATGGGGTTGGACCTGTTGATGCAGCACTAAATGCAATTCAGAAAATCACCGGAAAAATCTCTGAAGTTAAAATCAAAGATTATGGATTAGCATCAATATCTGGTGGCTCAAATGCATTGTGTGAGGTGACAATTCGTGTAGAAGATGCTCAAGGAAACAATGTATCTGCAAAATCCGTTGGTGAGGACATTGTAACAACTAGTGTTAGAGCCGTTATTGATGGTCTCAATAGAATAATGCTCAAAAAAATGCTAAAAGAGAGACAACTAAGCTAAATCCTAAAATTCCCTTACTTTGAAAATTAATCATGTACAAAATTTCTTTAATTACAGGTGATGGCATAGGTCCTGAATTATCTGAATCTGCTGAATCTGTTCTCGATACAATTCATGATAAATATGACCTGAAATTTGAAATCATAAAATTACTGGCAGGTGACAGCGCTCTAAAAAAAACTGGTGCTGCACTACCTATGAATACTATAGATGCCATCAAGAAATCCGATGCATGTCTAAAAGCTCCTGTTGGGGAAAGT
>JAOTTW010000078.1 GCA_029864235.1 Candidatus Nitrosopumilus sp. | reverse complement strand
AATTGCGATTTTTATAGAGGATGTACAGTTAAATTTTGGTCTGAAACAATTTCAGGTGTCAAGCAAATACATCCACTTTGAGAATCACAATCCATATCTTATTCACAGACATGCAACTGAGGTTCCATTAGAGCTGTTGTTTACTTCGTTAGGAATGAAGGTTACCCAAGACTGTATTATATTAAATAACTATAATTCATCTGTCGACAACAAAGGCAGATTTTGTTCTGGAGAGAACAAATCTCTTGTTTTTTATGTTAATGGAGGAAAATACTTTTCAGATATTTCTAAATATGTCCCTGAACATGGTGACAGAATAATGATATCTTTTGGAGATGGCAAATCAATCTTAAAACATCTTGAATATTTGGAATCTTTGGAAATTTTCGATGTTCCTAAAAAAACTCCACGATACTCTGAAAATGAGATATTGGTATGAATCAAGTTCTCTCTTTGTACAATAGTGATACAAATCTAGAACAACTTGAGCCTTGAATTGAGACAAAACACTACATGGAACTTAAGAGATTCAAGTTTAGAATCTAAGAATTAATAAATACTTTTGAGTTTGATACGGTCATCATCTCTGCCATTTTCATTGGAATATTTTCTTTTTTTGAAATATCTAGTATTTCATTATGGTGTTCTTCTTTCAAATGCTTTAGGAATTCTTCTTCTTCGATGTCATTACGTTTGTAATTACAAGTTGAAAATACACAATTGAAATTCATAAATCTTCTGTAAGAATAGCGAACTTAAGCTTATTGATGAATTTTCTACTAAATTCATTAAGATGTTCATCTAGATGTTGCTATGGACAGTAATGCCTGGGATGACATGTCCTCTGAATATGATAACTGTGTAGAAAAAAATCCAAATCATGTGATTTCAGATTACATAGCCGAAGAAATCAAAATAATTGCCAACCTGTGCGAGAAAAACATCCAACCTGATAAAAAATACACAGTAATTGATCTGGGTTCGGGGACTGGCAGAGTATTGTTTTCGTTGTACAAAATTTTAGGAAATTCTGTGACATTCTGCGGTCTTGATGCATCAGAACCTATGATTGAACTATCAAAAATAAAACAGTCTGAACTGAAGATCAAAAACATCTCATTTCTAAACTACGACGTCACAGATTCCAAAATAGATGAATTGTTTGATGATGACTCCGTAAAGATTCCAATGTGCGTGTACAATACCATCGGAGTTATACCACTATCAAAGAGACAACAGTTCTTTGAGACCATGAAAAGACTTGCAGGAAAAGATGGATTTGCTCTGGTTTCAGCATTTAATGGAGATGATTTTGCCTTTGTTGCACCAAAAATATATCATCCTATGAAAAGTATGGTCAAACGAATAGATGATGATTCTTTTGATGAGAAGAAATTGGCATTTAAAAATAGTCTCGGGTACTATAGTCAGTGGTTTACAAAAAATCAGCTGAAAGACCTACTAGACTCAGAAGCAGAACCTATTCCAATTAAAGTATCTATTAACAATAAAACTCACATACTTGGTCATGTTTTTGCAGATAGACAACTTTGGAGATGAACCAATCTATCAGTACTATGTCAATCCTGATGGACTGAGTGGAACCATTATGGTAAAAGGGTATCCTAGATGCATGACTGAAAGTGAGGTAAAATCACTATATTCTCAAGTTGAAGCATATCCCAATTTTCCAACATATCTTCCAGAAGGGTATTCCTTTGAATGTGGAGTGCACAACATGAATGGATTTGTACACCTTGGATACTGGACTGATTCTCTTAGAGAAAAATTTGATGACACTGCAAATGATACAACTAGCCAGGAATTTTTTGCAAACCGAGGTTTGACTGTAGATTACTATAATGAGTACGTTATAAACAACTGGACTTCAAATCCAGATTACGACAAGTACAAGAAACAAGACGAAAAAGCAGAGCATCCTTGGGCCACAAAACTTACCGTTTCAGGAGAACCTGCAGTATTTAGAGTGCAATATATTACCAAAAGTGGTCAGCAAAACTCCTACAATGAACTCTTGATTTTTCTGGATGGCGAGATACGATATGGCATTAGGAGCAGTATGCCTCAAGACGAGATGGTAAAGATTGCCGAGTCACTATTTTTTGAACCAAAATCACCTTCAGACTGCAGAATGAAATATGGTAAAGTATATCCAGATGTTCAAATTTGTCTAGATAATTTGCCTGCTGGAGTTGTATCTCCACACATTAAATCAAAACAAATTCCATAATCGGAGCTAGAAAATGAAAACTAGGAATTGGATAAAACATAGGAATTCTTAATTCAAAATTCAAACAAGATATCATTCAACTAGAATTACACTGCATGGAGGATTCATGTCCATTATTTCCTGGGAAATGTCGGAAGTGAAATGCTTTGTCCATTTCCTGTCTGTTATGCTTCCCACCACCATCAAATCGACATCATTTTGAGACGCAAACTCTACAAACGCTTTTGCTGGAGACAAATACATGTCAATAATATGAAAATCCAGCATCACATTTGCAATAATTGCTTCTTTTTGTAGTTCAACAGATAATTGTTCAAACTTTTGCAGATCATATTCACGTGAGACCATATCTACGGATGTCATTATATCTAGTCCCATTCCTGCAGGATAATGGATCACCTTGACCAATGTTATCTTGGCATCATTCTGCTTTGCAATGTTTAGTGTATTTTGGAAAGCTCTGAAAAATACATGCTGTGGACGGTAGGGAACCATAATGTGCTTTACCAATGATTTTGAGATATCACATCACAATAAGAATAATTCTACAGATTGTTGTTTCTAATTTTTTCTAACATTCCCTTACAAATGGATTCTGATATCTTACTAGGTAATTTCAGAGTAATGATTAGAACACTTTATGAATTCCTTGTCAAATTAGATTACATTAATGTATTTTTGTAAGAATTTTCTCATAAATCTTAGAACTTGTTCCTTCAGACAAATTCTTTTTGATATATCATAATGTTGATTTGTTAATTCCAAATCTCTTTCTCTCATCGGGAGTCATATTCAGAATCTTTTCTCTTAATTCTACATTATCATTTCTGTTAAGATTCAATTTAGGAATAATAAAATTAAATTCTTTCTTTTTATCTGCAATGAAATTAGCTAACTGTTGCAAGTTATCTTGAAGAATGACTTGTTAGGAATAGCTCTTTCCATTCTTGTAATTGTATTTAGCATTAAAATTTGAATTTATTTTCTCAAGGCGCCGTACCTGATCATGGTCTGCCCTAAGTTGTTCTGTCGCATTCATTGTTGATTCAGATGTTTTTGTTGAGATGATATACATTATAAGAAAGCTCTAATTATCATTTCTGAACTGAGTAAAATCATTTTTTTCTTTTATTCTTTTTTCTGATTTTCTTTTGAGTCTTGTCTGCTGCCTTGAAACCGTACTTTGCAATCTTTGCCTTTTTTGCAAGCTTGATTGCCTTGAGTACCTTAACTCCAGAGAATATTGGAATCAGGATCACCATGACAACATCAAGCCAGTACCTTTTTAGGAATACTTTCCAGTCTCTTACCTTCATGTATTTTAGCAAGAGCTCAAATGAGAGCAAAGAGAGCATGACATATAGTATTGTTTCATTGATCTGTTTTAGCTGCTGCGGAATCTCAATGATTGGATATTCCAAGCCAAGCGTCTTGTATTCTGAAAAAAACAGCACAGCAAAATAAAATATTACAAGAAACAGAATCAAATATTCCAATGACAGGACAAACCTCCTGTCAGGATTTTTCAGAAAATTCAAAATCATAATTCCTTCATGTCTTTTGTGTATAATAAAAATGAAAAAAACATTCCTAGAGATCGGATACTAGGAATGCCCCTACGCCCATGCCCATCATAATGCCGTCCCATACAGATGAGATCAAACTTGACTACTTTTTTGAATGGTGCATGGGCCATCTTGTCCCAATTGCCCTGGGATTTTCTTTGGGTTTGAATTGTTTTCATGGTTATACTACACAGATACCAATAAGGAGTGGTCTTCTGAACTGTTGTATGGTAAGCTGAAAAGATAACCACTTTTAATGTCTCATAACTCCTAGAACAATTAATGGCAGATACGATAAAGCCGATTTGGCTAATCGCAATAGGTGCGATAATTGGTATCGGATCTACTGCAATCTATTTTGCAGGTATGATGGATTCTGACATTGCAATTCAGGCTGAAAACCCACAGATCAAGACTGCCGGAATTACTATGGACGACATTTATCCAAGTGCAGAGAATCCCAATCCTCAAAAAAGAAGCTACACGTTAATTGCGCAGGATGCTGAAATTGAGGTCTCAAAGGGAGTAAAGGCCAAAGTATGGACGTACAATGGTACGGTTCCTGCACCCACACTGAGGTTTGATGAGGGTGACGAGGTAGAGGTTAAATTTGTAAATGACACGCCATATGCACACACTGTCCATTTTCATGGCACACACAACTCTGCAAATGATGGAGTATTTCCAATGATAAATCCCGGAGAAGAGTATACTTACTCCTTCAAGGCGCAAGAAGCTGGATTCTTCATGTATCACTGTCATGCGTTTCCAACCACAGAGCATGTGAGAATGGGAATGTTTGGTGCAATGATAATTGATCCAGTACACCACAACATGGAACCTGCACGAGAATACCTCTTTGTACTAAGCGAGTTTGATCCAGAGGATCCGCTTGCAACATTCACAAGGTTCTATCCAATTAACGGGTATGCAAACCAGTACATGGATAATCCAATCCAGGTAGTCCAAGGGGAGACTGCAAGATTCTATGTGATGGGCGTTGGAGGAGTACTACAATCACCGTTCCACGTTCACAGTACCATCTTCAAGGTCTGGCCGTCTGGAATACTTTGGAACGAACCACATTATGCACAGACCCACCTGATTGGAAATGGAGATACTGCAATAATTGAGGCCAGTTGGGCCGATGCAGGCAGGTATCTCTTCCACGTCCACGGAATACAGGAAGAGCGTGGTTCAATGGCAATGCTTGATGTGTTGGAGGATGATTCTACATTGGTATCAATAGAGCAACCAAGCAACATACCTGGAAGTAAGTCAATGATTCCATGGCAAGAAGAGCTATTGTACCAACTGGAAGATCCTCAGATTATCACGTATGACGACTTGGGTTCTGCAGGAGATGGCATTGCAACACATGATGCCGTATCTGCAGACAAGGTTTCAATCGTAAAGAACTCTTGGAATCCAGAGATTACAGAATCATATGCGCCAATTGCAGTCAAGGTGGAACCTGGAACTACTGTTACATGGATCAATGACGATTTTGTGGTCCATACTGTAACTGAGCAGGAATTCGAATCATTTGATTCTGGATTCATTCAGGCAGGAGCAGAGTGGCAACATACCTTTGATGATTCTGGCGAATACAATTACTACTGCACATTGCATCCTTGGATGAAAGGTGCGGTTCTAGTTAGTTAGCTGAAATCGATTCTCTTTTTTTATTTCCAAAAACGGAACTTGAACTCCCTTACGGATCGTTTGATTCTTTGGTGAAAGCATCAATAGTATAACCCCCAATTTCTATAAAAGAACTTTTGATAATTTGACAGTGTTAAAAAAAGTATTTTTCTCATTATTGGCAGGCATATAGCTTATCTCACAGACTAACTGTAGAAATCCAAATTCTAGTAAAATAACTGACTTTTGGAACTTTTTTTGGGACAAGATGGTGACTTACTCCGGTTGAGTCCAAACATCTGCGTCCAAAATTATACCCATGTTAGTGGGCATATCCCATCCGGTCCATCCCCTAACATGGATTAAAATATGGTCCAGTTATGCCTACAAAATTTAGAATTTATTTTTCTAACCTTGGTTTGCACTCCAAGTTGTGTGTAGGAAATATTTTCCACATTTAATAGGTAAAAAGATACATGTTTTTGCAGAATCAGTATTGACTTTTTTATAATATTTAATTATCAATTCTGACATTCTTAA
>JAOTTW010000018.1 GCA_029864235.1 Candidatus Nitrosopumilus sp. | reverse complement strand
ACCTGATGGGCCTGGAGGACCCATTGAACCTTTGTCACCTGATGGGCCTGGAGGACCCATTGGACCTTTGTCACCTGATGGGCCTGGAGGACCCATTGGACCTTTGTCACCTGATGGGCCAAAGATTCCAGAAAAACTAGTTTCTTGAGAGATAGTTTTTTTCACGGGTTTTGGTTCAGGTTTTGGTTCAGGTTTTATAGGTCTGTGTTTTCTGCCCACAGAGACATCAAAAACAGAAGATAATGAAGAAAAGAGATCAGTTACAACTATCCATATCGTTTCTTGAGCATAAACAGATGGAGGGATAGGATTTTCGCTAGAACCCAAAGTTTCAGCAAACATACCATCTTTAACTCTAAGATGGAAATTTCCATGCCATAATGATGAAAATTGTTTGGATCTGATACTTTCATCAGAGGGTCTCGAATCAGTTATGGAAATTTGTACCTCATATACGCCTGATTGTCTAAATGGAGCTTGGCCTTGTATTTGGATTTTTGAGGATGACACAATCGTTTGTGTAAATTCCAAGTATTTCTGTATTTTCAACGATAATTTCATGAATTTTAGAGGTAGGCTCAATTCAGGATAGTATTTATCTAGATAAAATGGCAATTATGAGCTAGTGAAGAAGCCATTTCAAAGAAAATCAAAAGGTAATGAAACTAAATCCAAGGCAGAGCCCAAAGAGCAGGAGAAAATAGAAGAGACTAGTCTTGTCGATTCTGATTATAATCGAAAGAAATTATTCAAAAAAGGAGTCAACCTCATGGCGGATGAAAAGCTTGAGGAGGCAGCAGTTGTTTTTGAGCAGGCATTAAGAATAGACCCAAACAATGTTGAAACTCTAATGAAATTAGGATATGCCAGATTTCATTTAGATGAACATGGTGAGGCTCTTAAAATTTATGATAGGATATTAGATATTGATGTCACAAATCCAGAAGCATGGAACCTCAAAGCTTTAGTTCATTATGAACAAAAAAACTATGCAAAAGCACTAGATGCAGTTGAGAAGGCCATAGAGTCGGACCCAACTTACGGAATGGCATGGTATAACAAAGCATGTTACTTATCATTACTAAATCAAGTTCCAGAATCACTTGAAGCATTAAAACGTTCAATTGAGATTGATGTAAAAAATGCTAGAAAATCAGTAAGAGATAAAGATTTTGCAAATGTAAGAATTGAAGAAGGGTATAAGAGAATTAATGAAGTTGTCATTTTAGAATCAGTTAGACAAGGCTACCACACACTAGGAGCAATAGTATGGACCACATTTTTAGATAAAGCCGATGCAGAAAATGCAATAAACAAATTGCTTGAAAAAGGATTAATCGTTCAAAATGAAAAACGTGATGGTCTTAGTAAAATTCCAATATATGATCTTGCACCAGACGTTGCAGAAAAAATGGGTAAAGAGAAAAAAGGGTTGTTTGGCATTACAAGAAAGAGATTACCAACACCTCTGAAAAACCTAAAAGAATTAAGTCATGCAATTCAATCAGTTAAAGAAGCAATAGAAGAAGAAGATGTAGAAAAAACAGAGAAAGTTTTTGAAGAGTTTATTGACCCAACAAAATCAGGAGAGCAGATGATTGAGCAGTTCTTTGAGGAGCACAGAGAAATCCGATTATGGAAAATCAGACTAAAAGACAAAGGACAAGATTATTTGATTGAAAATAAAGACAAAATGCTAAATCTGTTTGATAATATCGAAGTTACAATTACCAAAAAAATGAGAACGCAAATATCTTAACTATTCTGCAGATAAATCCCAATAGCTTGCATCTTCTTGTTTTTCTATGGGTTTTTGTAAATTTTTCCATTCTTTAAAGGAACGAACGTATAATTTGACATTGGGCAATCCTACTGATTTTAGTGCATAATATGCCAAGCCTGAAAGTGTACCCACACTCCCACAATATGTGATTATTTCTGAATCACCAGAAATACCCCTATTTTCTAATAATCTCTTCATATCTTCTCTAGGCCGTAAAATTTTGTCATTTGTTGCAAGAGTTCGGTATGGAAGACTAATAGCACCTGGAATATGCTGCTCTAAATAGTTCAATCGCTCCCTATTATCTATCAGAATTACATCCTTTTTTTCTTTTGAATGTTCTAGATAGTCAGATGTTGCCAAGATTTCAGGTTTGAGGTGTAAAGAATGTTGTTTAGTTTGAACTTCAGGTATTTCAGTGTCATTCTCCAATCCCAGGGATTTCCATTTACCGTATGTCGTTTCAAGTAAAGATACATCAGAATGACCAATATACTCTAGTGTCCATGCAACACGAGATGCAAGTGCTCCAAATGTATCATCATAAACTACAACAGAAGTTTCATCGTCAATTCCTAAAGAATTGAATAATTTCAGAACACGATCAGGACTATCATCAGATAACAGATTTGCCAGTGGAAGGTTGACAGCTGTTGGAATATGGTTTTGTTTGTAATCTTCTTCACGTCTTACATCTATTACACGAATGCTGTTATCTCGAATTTGTGATCTTAGCGAATCAATATCAGTTGTGTTTTTGAGAGTTTTTTCTTGGCTCAAGCTGCACATTCACCCTTACCAGTCTTTGTATGATAGCTAGTATCACTTCCATAGTCAGAGTAAAAATCAGGATCATCTTCTTTTGTGGGCGGAATTGTGAATGGTTCCAAAATTTTTCTCATGTCATTAATGGATTTAATATCGCCATCTTCTTTTCCATTTGCAATTCTATGAATCCATTCCTTTAGTGTATCATTAGATTTTTTGTGTTCCTTAAATAACTCAATTATTTTCAAGATCGCAGATATTACTCTTTTTGCAGGAATTCGTGTACATGTCAATCCAAGCATGGTTTCGCCATCTGAGCGTCCACCCAAAAGCATTTGGTAATTTGGATACATCTCTTTTCCAACTCTTCCACCGCCACCAAAGAATCCAATTGTTGCAATACCGTGTTGACCACAAGAGTTTGGGCACCCACTAATCTTAATTGAGGAATCACTTAGATCATCATCTTCATCTAATTTGAGCTCCAAAAATTTTCTTTGGATTTCTTTTGCCAACCTATGAGAATTTGTCAAGGCCAAATTACAAGATGTTGTGCCTGAGCAGCCAACCGGAGCAGTCATAGTTAAAGCACCAGACTTTGCAAGACCAATTCCAAGTAATTGAGAATATAATTTTGACAAATCATCTTCATGAACATATCTCAAAGCAATGTTTTGATTAAAACCTGCCCGTGCTTTTCCTTCAGATGAAAAATCTTTAATGATTTCTGCAAGTACTGTAAGTTGGTTTGCAGTAATATCTCCAGCTTCAAGAGTAATAAACACCGAATGGTAACCAGATTGTTTTTGTTTTACAGTATTAGTTTTCAACCATCTTGCATATCCATCAGGATTAGAATTTCTACTTTCGTCAGTTATTCTAATAGGTCGTTTAATTTCAGAAGGTAAGTCATCAATGTCAAGATGAGTAACCACTGATTGTGTTGCTTTGACTAGTGCTCTTTCTTTGAGAACAAGATTTTGAAATTTATCCCAACCCATATCGTTAACAAGATAACGCATCCTGTTTCTTGCAAGATTTTTTCTATCTCCCAGTCTATCAAAAATTCTCAAGACAGCAATTGATGTATACAAGAGATCTTCATCAGCAGTGAATTCCTCTAATTGATGACCAACAAAAGAGCGATTACCCAAACCACCACCTAAGAAAATTTTAAATCCTTTTTGAGTTACACCATCGATTTCTCTTATCTGTGGAATTAATCCAACATCAACCATTCTTACCATACCATGTTTTTCACAACATGTAAAATTAAATTTGAATTTTCTTGGAAGACTTTGAGCCATAGGATTTCTTAAAAAGAATTTTGCAGTTGCAAGAGCATATGGAGTTGAATCAAATTTTTCATCAGAGCAAACTCCAGACAAAGGACTACACATTACGTTTCTAACAGAATTTCCACATGCTTCTCTAGAAGTAAGACCTACTTCTGCAAGACCTCTGAAAATTTCAGATACATCCTCTAAAATGACCCAGTGTAATTGGATGTTTTCTCTTGTTGAAAAATGTGCACTGCCAATAGAGAACTGTTCACTTAATTGAGCAATTTTTTCAAGTTGGTGAGGATAAACTTCGCCTGCAGGCAACTTGATTCTAACCATTGCATAATCACTAGTCATTCGGGTACCATATGCACCATGTTGAAGTCTATATCTTCTAAAACTATCATCATTGTATTTTCCTTGACGATATAGTTTTACAGTTTTTGCAAAATCTTCTGCCTCTTCAATTTTAGCCCAATTAATATTTGGTTTTGCAGAATCAGGACGTGATTGCTTAAGATCAGATACTGTCAATATAAGAAATATCATTCAAGTTGTGATATAAATTTTTGACAAATGGATGTTTTAGGATATATGTTTTCAAGTACAGACCTAATTTTCCTATATGCAGAATACGATAGTCTGATTTCATAGAATAATTAGTGCGCCCTAATTTATAGAATAAAAGTGGGAAAGTATTAATGGGTTCTTAATAACAATTTTTTCATGCAAGAAGCTGCAGTTTTAGAGAAATCATCAAAAATATTTACAGAGGTTCGCGAAGTTGAAATTACTCGTGCCATTGCTAATGAATTTCATTCAGTTTTAATTGATAGGGCAGAGTCAGATGTCATAATTATTGGAGCAGGACCGGCAGGATTAACTGCAAGTAGAGAATTATCCAATAGAGGATTCAAAGTACTAGTTATTGAACAAAACAATTATCTCGGCGGTGGATATTGGTTGGGTGGATATATGATGAACCCTGTGACTGTAAGAGAACCAGCACAAAAAATTTGGGATGAATTAGGAATTCCATATAAAAAAGTTGGAGAGGGGTTGTACCTTACACCAGGCCCACATGCAGTTTCAAAATTAATTGCAGGTGCATGTGATGCAGGAGTTAAATTCCTGAATCTTACAAAATTTGATGATCTGGTTTTGAAAAAGGGAAGAGTTGTAGGAATTGTTGTAAATTGGATGCCTGTTTCAGCTTTGCCAAGAAACATCACATGTGTTGATCCAGTAGCATTTGAAGCAAAAGTAATAATTGATGCATCAGGACATGATTCGGTTGCAGTTAAGAGACTCGTAGACAGAGGATTAGTAAAATGGAAAGGAATGAATCCTATGTATGTGGATGAAGGGGAAGAACATGTTGTTGAGAAAACTGGTGAGGTTTATCCCGGATTAATTGCTGCAGGAATGTCAGTTACTGAAACACATGGATTGGCAAGAATGGGGCCAACATTTGGTTCAATGCTGTACTCTGGAAAAAAAGCGGCAGAGATTGCAGCTGAAAAAATTAAAGAGTTAGAAAGATAAATAAACACAATCATATTGATTCATTGAAAATATCTAGAATTATTTTCTATGATGAACCATCTGTGCCAGAAATAAATCTAGATAACCTGATTCAGTTTACACACAAAACTATAGGAATATTGCCAGAGAAACGAAGATCCATACTTACATATAGTAACATCGAGACTCTCAAAGAAATTGCTGCAAGTAGAATATTCAAACTCAGCAAACCTTACAAAAAGCACATCCCAACTATAGAAGAAATAGAATTTGAAAAAAAGAATGTAATAGATACTTCAGCAAATCAAAACATCACATATTACGATGGATTTGAGCTGCAAAATGCATTAGGAAAAACAATTCCAAAAAACGAATTAGGTGAAAACATATTTCATGTGATTTTTACAAACAAATTCACTTGCACGTACGATCATAATGATTATCGATATCATGGTAGAGCTTTAATTGCATCAAATCCATCAATAATTTCCACAACTGGGATCATTGAGGCCCCAGCAAAACCTCGAGAATATTATATAGAATTAATCACAAAATCAAGACAAGGGGTAAATTTAGACACATTAAAAGAAAAATACAAAGGAACTTTTCTAGAATATCATGATTCCAGATTATCTAAGATTGTAGAAGGGTATTTTTTACAGGCGTTGTTTTTTTATGAAACAGCGCAACCATTTTGCGATGATAAAGAATGCAGATTATATAATGCACATTGGCAAAAAGATCTTTTATATTCACAGTTAGAGACAGAAGGGATATGTAAAAGGCACAAGGAAATATTGGAAAAAATTAGAATCAAAACAAATTCATAGAATAACTTGTTTCAATAATTTTGTGTTTTATAAAAAATACTAAGAATTTATCTACTTTCTCTTGGTCGAACTATTCTCCTCAGTCAAACAATGAATACACAGTGTCTTGTGTTGTATGGCAAACCAAGCATAATTGTGAACATATCCTTTCTTACAATCACTCAAGGAGTATTCCAATGAGTTTCTGGATTTGAATCAAGAGAGCTCGGATTTGTATCGATCAGTGTAAAGAATTGTATCGATCATGAATTATGCATAACATCGGTAACCAAATAGTTCAAAAGAGAATGATTTTCCATATCATTTTAAACAAATCTGACGTAAAATCACCATAATTATCAAAGAACTATGGATAAATTTTTAGAAAATAGAGTCAATACGAGATAGTCTTGGATATAATAAAAGCAATGAAGTTCTAAGAGATATAGATGGTGCTCATATGGATAGGAATTGGAATAGGGGTATTAATTACAACAATATTGATTATCAAGGCAATTAAAACTTCTTCCCAAGAGGTATTAGAGATTGAGGCCCATTGTAGAAAGTGTGGACTAAAAATAAATGGACAAAAGTGTCCTAGATGTGAAAAAGGACCACAGTTTGGGGTTTAAAAACCATCTTTTATTTGATGTAATATAATTTAATAATATTCTCCACTTTTACAACGATAATTTGATTGTAAGATAAGAGATGTAGAAATTACTTATCGTATCTAGTTGAAAAAATAACCAGGCAGTATTTTAGATTCAATTTATAAAATATTATTCATTACAATTTAAGAGAATTATTGAGAAAATATACTAGATTTACAAATTTGGTAATTTGATTCCCAATACTCTAGTCATCTATTTTTTTCATTTCTTTTTTTATTTTTTCACTGTTATTTTTCCAGATGTCAACCATCTTAGCATGATAAGAAATTTCTTTCCTTATTTTGATTTTTTCTGAATCATCATTGATTTCCACTTTGTTTTCCAGCTCATTTTTCATATCAATGTGAAACTTCATTTTGGATAATGCCTCATTTAATTTTTTTTCTTGGTATTGTTTTACTCTTTTTTTAATAAAATCCAATTGATGTTAGGAATAAAAGTAAGGGATTAATGTTTATTCTTTTACAACATTTCTTTGCTGTCCCAAGTATGATCTTAAGACAGATTAAGAGTAAATGGAAACTATATGTCATCAAAATATTCAATTTCATTTTTTGGTTATTTTCAAATAAAATATACTACAGCAGCAAAAATAATGACTTGGGCAATTAGAAATAAAATAATTATAAATTCCAGATGTCTGTCTGACTAGAAACAGATCTAGATTGATAGCATATGTTGCCTGCCATTGTTCAAGTTAATTTGGTCAGATATTAGAAAAGATTTGATGTAATTGCCTGAAACGCTGTTGAATTCTGAGTATATTTCAAAGAGTTGGAAGAATGCAAAATACTGAAGTGATTCTGGGATAATTAATGAGAAATGTTTTGAGAAAAGAAAAAGGTGGTTTGATACGATGTAGATAATTTAGATACTTCAATAATTTAATAGCATATAATGTTTAATTACAAGTAATGAACTAATAAAATAGTGTTCAAAGAAGAAATATCTTTAACATTTGATAAATTGGTGATGGATTAATTGTCTACAATGAAAAGATTAGCAGTACTAGTAAAAAATGAAAAAGTTGATACCATTATCACATCTCTAAGAGAATTAGGTCTAGATGCAATAATATATGATGTAAAGAGTGCTGGAAAAGAAAAGGAAAAAACACGATCTGGCAGAGGAACAAGTGTCATGAAGAATTTTGCACTTGCTCCACGAAAAATAATAGCTACAATTGTTGAGTCTGATAGAATTCAAGATGTAGCTGCTGCGATAAAGAAAGGCACAGGCGGTGAAAGCAAAGGCGTAATAATTATTTCATCTGTGGATGATTTTATTCCATTCTAGAATAACATCGACATACACAGGATCCAGACCCATTCCATAACATGTTCTGCCCAGTGAATGATGAGACTAGTCCCATTCTGGAATCCCTGCAAATGTTTCTTCTATTGCAATATCATAATTGGCAACACCATCATTACCTAAATAGGAATAATAGTTTTGGGCAAAACTACCTGCATTTTTTACATATTGAATACGTCCTATTTGTTTCCCACAGATGCAGACTCCTAGTTTGAAAGGAATTACACCTTGTTCACAGTAAGGACATGTCTTCCAAGGATTTTCATCCTGTATTTTTGTGTTCATGAAAAAACCATGTAGGCATAACATATAGGTTTCATGATAACATTGTTAACAATAAGCTTTGATTTATGTCCAGTCAACATCTGCAATCATGGTTGCGAGTACATCAATAAAATCAGCCAGTGTAACTACAGGATCAGTAAGTATACATGGTCTTCCACTCACACTAACAAAGAAATGAATAACATCTTTGAAGTTTAGTGGTTACAACTGATATACAACTAATTTTATCAGTAGTATGGTCTGTCTCCTTGTTTTGTGTTGTTTGCTGGTAAGAGTTTTCGAATAACTCTTTTTGGATACGTTGTCTCATTTATGTCCAAGAATAATCATATTACTGATAGTTGTTATAAGTAGAGTAAGGAAGAACTTTTTTCCAAGAGATGATATGAAAAGTTAGAAATTCCTTTAGTTTTTGAGTATTAAGATCTTTAAAATCACAGCAATTTTTCACAACAATGCTCTATGAACCGCTCTAAAGGTTTTACATAACCGATTTTGATGTATTCTATTCATGATATTTTCAAATAGATCCCAACAAGGTGTATTTTTCATGTTGCTAATACGATCTACTCCTAATTAATGACACACAGTATTAAAACAACTTAAATTATTGAAATTTAAAGTGGACATGTTATGATGGCAGCAGATGCAGGTACAGCAATTCTTGAAAATAAAGATAGTGAGCCAAAGATTCCAGATAAGCAGAATACAAAATTTGATGTGATAGTTATTGGTGCAGGTCCATCAGGATACACTGCTGGAATTTATTGTTCAAGAGCAGGATACAACACATTAATTTTATCAGGGATTTTGCCTGGAGGACAATTGGTTAATACAACCGAAGTTGAGAACTATCCAGGATTTGAAAATGGGATTATGGGTCCAGATTTAATGATTGAAATGAGAAAACAAACTCAGAGAATGGGTACCATGATTATAGATGATGAAGTGGTAAATGTAGATTTTAGGCACAAACCATTCAAAGTATTAACTGCGTCTGAGGAATACGAATGTAGGGCAGTAATCATTGCAACAGGTGCAAATCCAAGAAAATTAGGTTTGGAGGGAGAACAGACATTTGGAGGAAAAGGTGTATCTTATTGCGCAACATGTGATGGGCCATTTTTTAGAAATCAAGAATTGATTGTTGTGGGTGGAGGAGATTCAGCCATAGAAGAGGCAACTTTTCTTACAAAATTTGCAACCACAGTGCACTTAATTCATAGAAGGGATGAGTTGCGTGCAAGTAAAGTAATGCAAGAAAGGGCATTAAATAATGAAAAAATCAAATTTCATTGGGATTCAAAAGTAATCGACATTAAAGGAGAACAAAAAATGAATCAAGCAGTAATAAAGAATCTCAAAACAGGTGAAGAAAAAACACTTGATGTGGGAGGCCTTTTTGTAGCTATAGGGCACGAACCAAATACAAAACTCTTTGTAAATCAAATCAATTTAGACGAGGAAGGATACATTATTTTGAAAAATAAAGCACAAACAAATATCGAAGGAGTTTTTGCCGCAGGAGATGTTCATGATCGTAATTATAGACAAGCAATAACTGCTGCAGGATTTGGATGCATGGCAGCAATTGATGTTGACAAGTATCTTACTGAAAACGCATAACTACAATGTAATTTTACTAATGATGAAAAATGCTCAATGCACCAAATGCTCTAAAATGTTTCATGAAAAAGACATTTACACCATTCAACAATTTCAATATAGACAAGAACCAAATTATAAATAGACCAAAGAATTTTTGAGTATTCTGAAAATTGGAGAATGATATTCGCTTTGTGAATACTATGAAACACTGCAGAAATTTCATTTAATTCTTGGAAGTAATTGAAAAAAAGAAAATTGTAAACCTTTTTTGCAACTAGAATGAATAAACATCATGAGTAAGAACATCGAGAACATAAAAAAATCTGCAAAAGAAAAGAGCGACAATCTGGCAAAAATAGGCAGAGATCTTTCTGAAATTCGATTTAATTACAAGGTTTTAGATAAAACTGAAACAAAGTATTGGCAAAAACGAATTGAAGATTTTAAAAAATACCACAAGAAAGGAATTGAGTATTATATTCAAGCCCATTCATTGATGAATCTTGTTGAAAAAGAAAAAGCAGGATTGTTTTTGCTTAGTATAAGCAAGCTGCGTCAGTTAGGAGCAAAATTACTAGAAATACTAGAAGAAGTGAAACAAAACCCGTCCATAATGTCTTCAAGAGATAAGCAGCAAAGCAAATGGAGTAAAGAACTCAAAGAAAAACTAATAGAGTGTAGCAATAAAAACTTGCATCAAGAGACAGACATGAATTCAAATTTTCGTGAATTTTATGACAAGCATCTAAAGAATTTGTTGGAATAGTTCTCAAATTTAACTAGTATGCCAACTGAGACATGTATTTTGCATTTTTCAATGCATCATCAAACTCTTCTTCAGTCATTATATTTTGCTTAGCATATACACTTTTGAATTTTCGTCCATCATCAGCAAAGATTCCAACAACGCAAGATTTACCTTCGATGGGATATTTTTTCATGCATGCATATACTGCTGCAGATGACGGGCTTATCAATAATTTGTCTTTAGCAAAGACTTCTTTAACAACTGAAAATGCTTCTTGATTGTCAACTGAAACCCAATCATCAACTACACTTTCTCGTTTCAGAAACAAGTCAGGTTTAGCAGATTCTTCAAAGTTTCTCCAACCTTGAATCAAGTGATTTTGCTGTGGTTGACATCCAATGATCTTAACATTTGGGTTTTTTTCTTTTAGATAGGTTCCAATTCCAGTAATTGTCCCTCCAGTTCCAACACCAGTAAAGAAATGAGTGATTCTGCCATCAGTTTGTTTCCAAATTTCAGGACCGGTTCCGATATAATGTCCTTTGAAATTTGCCTCGTTTGCATATTGATTAGGAGAATAATATGTATCAGGTCTGGAAGAAGCTATTGATGTTGCAAGAGCAATACTTTGATCAGTTCCTGCACCAACTTTAGGACATAAATCATCACTTGTTTCAAAAACTTTGGCACCAAGATTTCGTATGATATCTTTTGTTTCATTACTTGCTTTTTCAGGGATTACAATCTCAACTTTGTAACCAAGTAAATTTGCTATTCCAGTTAACGCTATTCCAGTATTTCCAGAGGTAGGTTCTATGATGATACTCTTTCCTTTTGTTAAAATGCCCCTTTCTTCCCCATCTTTAATCATCCAGAATGCGGCCCTATCCTTAACAGACCCAAATGGATTATGACCCTCCAACTTTGCAAAATATTCAACATTGTCATTTGACAGGGATTCTAATTTAACAAGAGGAGTGTTTCCCACGCGATTTAAGACATCAGTATCAGCAACAGTCGTCATGATCTGTTTTATTTCACCTTTTTAATTTGAAATGTAATTACATTGCCATCTTTAGATATATCTAGTAGCTCATGACCATTTCGAGTAACCCATCTGGAAATATCATCTTCTGCTGCTGGATCATCTGCAGAAACTTTTAAAACTTCACCCACCTGCATTTTTTCAATTTCAATCTTTGTTCGAAAAACTGGTTCAGGGCAAAACAATCCCGTAGCATCTAATTTTTTTTCGGCAGAGGCAGACATTTCTATCTATTTCATAAAGGTCGGTTTGTCATATTAAAATCTAATTGAGTTTAGAAAAACACAGAGCAATCACTTAGGTTAAGCTAGTAGTGATAAACATGCATTTTTTACACATGTTTTGGCTGTAAAACATCTAATTTACCTAAATTTGTTAAATCATTTATTTTTTCATTCATATTTGATCAGTTGAAGAACTTTGAAAAATAATTTCGGAGATTTGGATATATTTTATAGTTATGAATCAGGAAATTTGTAATTGATGGTGAATGACAAAACACATCAATATTTTGAGGATTCAAATTTATTTTCATTCATAGTTTTAATTCAAACCTAACTGTAAATGCATCATCTTTTTTACAAGAATATAGATACAAAAGGATGTGTTTGGAATATCTTAAATGAAATTAAGTTTTACAAAAACTATGAAACCGCAATCATGCCGCAACTGTGGTAAAGAGTTATGGCAAGATCAAAGAATATGCCCAAAATGTGGGAGGAATAGAGAGCAAGATGATTCAGAGTAAATTAAGAGTTAATCATACTTTTGTGGATAGGATAATTTGGTTAGACAAACTAATTTTGCTATAATGCCATCCTAAACATCGCTCCAAGATTACGTTCCTTCATAAAATCAGGATCATAATTTTGAAAATTAATTTTTTGAGAAATTCTTTTCATTAGATAAATAGCAATTTTATAAAATAATGGCCAAAGATGACTGTTTTGATTTGAATTATAGATTCTTAACAATAGAGTCAATAGCCACTTTGCATTCGGATAATGCTCTGAGATATAGTCAATCAGATATTCTTTAGAGTAGTTAATTTTGTATTTTAGATGATCCAATGTTTCATTTTGTAATGCGTAACCTGTTTGAGAAATTTTAATCTGTCCTTTTTTCATGGACTGTAAAATATCATCTAAATTATTTTCGGAATCAATCACATTTACACAGCGACCTAGGGTGGACAAAACATGTGAGTCACTTCCAGAAACCTGGATCATTTTATTATCTATGGCAAACTGTGTTGCCTTTGCATTAGATAAAACATCCACATTATTGCTGTTAAAGACTTCAACCATATCGCATTTTTTGGCATCATTACGTAATGCATCAAGTAAACTAAATGGATGAGGAGCAGAAGAGATTCCACCTTGTTTCTTAACTTCATCAATTAATTCATCCAAAGTCATACCAGGTTTGATTTCGTCATGAAGCCCATAAGCTAAAACATGTGCACCGGTATCAACAGTAATTTCTTCAGCAGGAAAAACCTCAATGTTTTGAAATTTTGAGTGATCTTTTTTGTATTGTAAAAGTTGATGATAGCCGTCTAGGGTATTATGATTAGTAACAAAAATAGCATCCAACCCCAAACTATATGATCTTTCAAGTTGATCTCTTATGGAGATATTGCAATCATATGGGGGTTCTTTAGATCCCACATGAAAATTTGAAAAAGAATTATGACAGTGTAATTCAGTTTTAACAGACAATTTCAAGTAAAATATTCATATTAAGATTATAATCCTATTGCAAAGAGATAAGGATCAGCGAAAGAGATCATTATGTTCAGGTCTGATCAGTGTATCAACAGAACAAGAATTGTTTGAAAAGTCATAACCTCTAATTATTGTCACTGGACATTTTGTAGTTTTTTTCATTACTAATTCAGCAGCACCACAAATTTCATCAGCAACCGCAATTGCAGTAACTCTCAAAACATTGTTAAAAGAATCCAAAGTTCCAGTATAGTCAAGAATTGGAGTTATTCCAGATATTCCTATTGCAGAGTTGGTTTGGCCCATTCTAAAGGGGCGACCAAAAGTATCAGCAATAATTACAGCGACAGATTTTTTTGTTTTATCAAAAACTTTTTTTTGAATGGATTTGGCAGACGCATCAGGATTTTTTGGTAAAAGCGTAGCATACCCGTTTGGCACATTACTCTCATCAATTCCAGCATTTGCACATACAAATCCATGATTAGTCTCAACAATAATAATTCCATTTCTCATTCTTACAATCTTTTTTGATTCTCTAAGGATTAGTTCAACAACTCTAGGATCTTTTTGATATTGAGAGCTAATACCTTCAGCAAGTAATGAAGGAGTAATAGAAGACAAATCTACTGTTTGACCCTCTTGTTTAGAGATAATTTTTTGTGCTATTACAAGTATGTCGCCATCTAAAATGTCCACCGAATTTACAATTAATTCTACGACATCGTCTGCAGGCTCAATTTCTTTGTTAATGTACACAGGTAGGACGTTCAAGTACCAAATATTTGAAAATACAGTAAATATTGTTTATGCAGTAGTTGTGGTTTGAAGTTCTAATTTGTAGTGTCTATTAATGATATCAAGTATTTTTGAGAGATCTTTTTCTTCTAGGGTGGTAGTAGCCAAGTCTTTTACCAAATCTTGAGCCCTATAAGCAATTCCCAATCCACATATATCAAATAATTTAACATCGTTGGCACCATCCACTACGCATGTAATGTTTTCTTTTGTTTCACTCCATTCAGAAATTTTAATTTTAGCAGATTTTGCTTTATCAGAATCAACAACAATTTTGACACCGTCTAATTTTCCATCTTTGAAAATCAGTTCATTTGAAAAAACATGATCTAAGCCAAGTTCCTCTTTTAGCCTATCAGTCATTATTGTAAAGCCACCAGAAACTGCCATTAGCTTCCAACCTGCAGCCTTTAAGATTCTACAAGCCTCTTTGGCACCAGTCATTATAGGTAAAGCATCAGCAACTTGTTTACATGTTTCATAATCCAGACCTTTCAGCGCATCAACACGGGTTCTGAGCCCATCTTCCCAATTAATAACACCCTGTATTCCTTTTTTTGTAATTTCCCAGATTTCAGCTTCTTTATTGAGTTTTTCAGCAAGAATTGGCAAATATTCAGCATCATATAGAACTCCTTCAACATCAAAAATTACTAACAAGTGTTTTCTAATTTGCAAAAAAATTGCTAATTATATTAAAGTAGTGACTTTTTTTGGGATCACAAAAACGTTAGTAATAAATCAAAGATGGTAATTCAATTGGATATGGGTGAATTAGAACACAAATACGAAGTAGAAATACATGAAACAGAAAAAAGACAAAAGCTACCAGATAAAGTCAAAACAGAATTAAAAGAATCAGGCATGATGGATGACAAAGGAAAACTAAAACTCAAAGGAGTCAGTCCAAAGATGTTAAAAAGAATGAAGCAGGAACTTGTTAATTGTCCAGTTTTTAAAGAAGATATTCAATTTATTCAATGTTTTGTATGTCCTAATTTCCAAAGCAGAGTAACAGGTAAAGTTCTCTGTAAAGGCGATGACTTGAATTAAGAGTTCAGAGTTGAAGATTTTTCTCACGAAAGGCTCATTAGTAAAATCTTTCTGGAAATCATGATTTGAGTAAAGAAGACATAGGTATAACAGCATCCAAAGAAGATGATTTTAGTGAATGGTATACACAAGTTGTACTCAAAGCACAGCTTGCAGATTATGCTCCAGTAAAGGGATTGATTGTTTTAAGACCTGATGGATATTCAATATGGGAATCATTACGAGACACTTTTGATCAGAAATTTTCAAAGAATGGAATAAGAAATGGATTTCTTCCTGTATTAATTCCAGAATCACTGTTAGGTAAAGAGAAGAAACATTTTGCAGGATTCAACCCTGAAGTTTTTTGGGTGACTCATTCGGGAGAAAATCAAGTTGGAGACAGATTAGCACTAAGACCCACATCTGAGACTTTGGCATATACGCTATATTCAAAATGGATTCAGAGTTGGAGGGATCTTCCATTAAAAATTAATTTTTGGAATACTGCATTAAGAGCAGAGATTAAAGCTACAAAACCGTTTCTTAGAACTTCTGAATTCTTGTGGCAAGAAGGACACACGGTACATGCTACACAAGAAGAAGCAGAAGAAGAGGTAATGAAAATTCTAGAAATTTACAAAAATACTGTAGAAATGGAATTGGCAATCCCGGTTATAACAGGCAAAAAAAGCGAGAAGGAAAAATTCGTAGGTGCAGTATACACAACAACTATGGAATCGATCATGCCTGATGGAAAAGCATTACAGATGGGAACATCGCATTTTCTTGGGCAAAACTTTTCCATTCCATTTGAAGTGAAATTTGCAGATAAAGATAATGTAGAAAATTTTGCATGGCAGACTTCTTGGGGAGTGTCATGGAGATTAATTGGAGCCATGATAATGGTTCATGGAGATAACAAAGGTCTTGTTTTACCACCTAAAGTTGCACCAATTCAAGTAGTGATTGTACCAATCTACAGATCAGAAGAAACAAAAGAGCAAGTAATTTTGCAAGCAATTGAGATACAAAAGGAATTAGAATTAGAAAATATTCGAGTTCATTTAGATGACAGAAGTGAACTCACACCAGGATACAAATTCAATGATTGGGAATTAAAAGGAGTGCCAATTAGAATCGAAATTGGACCAAGAGATATTGAAAAACAAAGTGTAATTATTGCAAAAAGATACAACAGGGAAAAAAGCAGTTTACCATTTAATGAAATTAAAAACATATACGGAGTTTTAGACGGAATTCAAGAAGACATGCTTGAAACAGCTAGAGAACAAAGTGATAAAAATACTATAGAAATTTCAGATTATTCTGAGTTTAAATCAAAAATTCAAAACGGGGGATTCCTCAAAGCATATTGGTGTGGAAAACAAGAATGTGAAGAGAAAATCAAAGAAGACACAAGTGCTGACATTAGAGTCATGCCATTTGGGTCAGAGGACACATCTGGGAAATGTGTTTATTGTAAGGAACAGAGTATCTCTAAACCAATTTTTGCAAGAGGGTATTAGAAAAATTATTGAATGAATGGTCAGATATAATAATGAAGAAGGAAGTAATTTTCTAATAATGACCATCATACCAGAGATTGAAAACAAAAAACCATTGTTAGAGCAGTTTAGGGAAACAAGAAAGAGGACATTAGAAATAGTAAAAACCTTAGAAAAAGATGATTTTATTGTTCAGACAGCATTTTTTACGAGTCCACCAAAATGGCATGTCGGTCATGTTAGTTGGATTTATGAGGCAATTATGAGTAAGATTGACAAAAATTATGAATTTTATTCAAGAGAATTTTCAGAATACCTGAATTCATATTATCAGCAATTTGGAGTTCCACACGACAAGGGAACGAGAGGAATGATTTCCAGACCAACCATAGAACAAATTTTTCAATATTTTAATACCATCAATCAGAGAGTTCAGAGATTTATTGAATTACATACTTTGAGTAATGAAGCAAAAAGACTAATCGTTATGGGGTTTCATCATGAATGCCAACATCAAGAGCTACTAGTTTATGATCTGCAACATTTACTTGCAGAGCAGTATAGACCAATTAGAAAAAACAAGATGCCAAGAGCAGCAGTGGCAGAGCAAAATTCAGTTAAAATCAAAGGAGGGTTATTTTCAGTTGGGTATAATGGAAAAGGTTATTGTTATGATATTGAATTGCCCGAACACAAAGAATATCTCAATGATTTCAGAATAGACGTATTTCCAGTAACCAATGAGCAATATCTCAGGTTTATCAATGACGGAGGCTATGAAACTTACAAGTATTGGCTTTCAGATGGTTGGGAAAAAGTAAAGAAAAATGAATGGAAGGCTCCAATGTATTGGGAAAATTCAGAAGAAGGATGGAAAGTTAGAGATTTTCAAGGAATTAGAAAAATTAACCCAAAAGAACCAGTATGTCATGTTAGTTATTATGAAGCTGATGCATACTGTAAATGGGCAGGAAAAAGACTGCCAACAGAGGCAGAATGGGAAAAAGCTGCGTGTTGGAGTGAAGAAAAACAAGAAAAAACAATTTTTCCATGGGGAAATGAAGAACCATCAGAACAAAATTGTAATCTTTTGGAATCATATCATTGGGGGTGCACCGAGGTTGGGGCATATCCAAGAGGCAAAAGTCCATCAGGATGTTACCAGATGATCGGAGATGTGTGGGAGTGGACAGCATCTGAATTTATGGGATATCCAGGATTCAAAACAGGGTTTAATGAATACAATGACAAGTGGTTTACCAATCAAAAAGTATTACGTGGAGGTTCATTTGGGACACCACAGATGTCTATCAGAGGAAGCTATAGAAACTTTTTCAGACTAGATGAAAGATGGTTATTTTCAGGGTTTAGATGTGTAGAGGATATCTAGAAGTTAGATTTTAGAAACCAATATCAAAACAAAAAGATTGTTTTCATCTAGCCAAGTTTTCTTTATATCAAAACCAGTTTTTCTCATCATATCTTCAATTTGATCTAATCGGTATTTGTAAGAATACTCTGTGTGAATTAATTCATCTTTTTGAAATAGTAGTGAAAGATTAGATTTTGAAATTATCACAGATTGATTTACGAGAGATTTCAAGTACATCTCAACTCTTTGTTCCTTTTCGTTGTAAATTGCATGATGCTTAAAATTTGCCAAGTCAAAATCTGCATCCAGTTCATCATTAATTCTAGATAACACATTAAGATTGAATTGAGCAGTGATTCCTTTAGAATCATCATATGCATTTTCCAAGACAGATTTATTTTTAACTAGATCCAATCCTATCAAGAAAAGATCCTCATGTTTCATTATAGCATTAATTTTCTCTAAGAATTTTTTTCCTTCATCAGGTGAGAAATTACCAAAACTTGATCCCAAAAAAAGAATAAGATTTTTTTTATTATCAAAACTTTCAATAAATTCCAATCCACCTTCATAGGTGTCAATAATACCAGTAATGGAAAGGTGCCCATAGTTTTTTAGTAGGAGTTCAGAACTTTCAGTCAGAATTTCAGAGATATCTATTGGAAAATATTCTATCTGGTCATAAATTTTGTCAAAAACATCCAAAATCACTCTAGTTTTAACTGCAGACCCACTACCTAGTTCTACGAGCCTAAAATAACCACCAAGAAGTAAAGGCAATTGGGTTTGTATTGTTTTAAGAATGGAAATTTCGGTTCTAGTGGGATAGTATTCATCCAAGGAACATATTTGTTCAAATAGATCAGAGCCTTTCTTGTCATAAAAAAATTTAGGGCTGATAAATTTTGAATCTTGAGTTAGGCTATAAGATATTTCTTTAGCAAAACTATTTTCGATTTTTGTAGTGTGTGGTTTAAAGTATTTTAGTCTAGAATCAATAATATATTTTTTATAATTTAGATTGTTTTGTATTGTTTCATTCAAGTATTCAAATGAAGTTCATTGAACTTAAATGTCTTATCCCAGATTTTCTTTTGATCATGATATTTCTTGATATACTTGCATGTCTTTGTTAATACTGTGAATGAGATTTTAAGAGTGGAGAATTTAAGTAAATTTTTTGTTAAAAAAGGAATTTTTAGTTCACATATAGTAACTGTAAAAGCTGCAGATGATGTTACATTTTCATTAAAAAAAGGAGAAGTGTTTGTTTTAGCAGGTGAATCAGGTTCTGGAAAATCAACAATTGCAAAACTTATTTTAAAATCAATAAATGCAGATTCAGGAAAAATAATTTTTGAGAATCAAGAGATACAAAATGACAAAGAAAGTTTAGAAAAAATTAGAATGAATTGCCAAATGATTCATCAGGATCCATATGATTCAATTAATCCACGAATGAAGATAGAAGACATTGTTTTAGAACCACTTGAAATTCACAAAATAGGCAGTAAGGAAGACAGGCAAAAAAGAGTCATTGAGGTTCTTCAGGAGGTTAAACTAGAACCTGCCAAAGAAATTCTAAAAAAATTTCCTCACATGTTATCTGGAGGTCAAAGGCAAAGAGTGGTCCTAGCAAGAGCTTTAGCCATAAAACCAAAAATTATTCTTGCTGATGAACCTGTTTCAATGTTAGATGTTTCAATTAGAGCAGAGATGCTAGAATTGATGAAAGAATTGCAGTATAAATATAAAATTTCATTTATTTATATTACACATGATTTGGCCACTGCAAGATATTTTGGTCAAAGAATAGCAATCCTATATCTTGGAAAAATTGTTGAAGAAGGACCAATTGATGAAGTACTGCTCAAACCCAAGCATCCATACACACAAGCATTAATTGATGCAATTTCAGAACCAGATCCTGACAACATCCATAAAGAAAAGAAAATTAGAATCAAAGACCATCCAGATTCTAAAATTAAAGAAGGATGTAGATTCCAAGCAAGATGTCTTTATGCTATTGATAAATGCAGTGTAGAGCCAAGACTAGAAGAGACAAATCCAGAACATTTTGTTGCATGCTATGTTGAACTAGATTAAGAGGTTTTTACTGAAGGGGCCCTCTTGTCTTTATATATAACTACATGTGAAACGCCATTTTTTGGATACACACCATAAATAAGTTTGGCTTTTTGGACAACAGAATCTTTGAGAGACACCATAATGAATTGACTTTCTTTTGCTCTTTCTTCTAGTATCTTGGATAATTTTTCAGAGTTTGGAGCATCAAGATGTGCATCAACTTCATCAAATAAATAAAATGGAGACGGTTTTAGTTTTTGAAGTGCAAGTACAAATACAATTGCTGCTAAAGTTTTTTCACCGCCACTGATTGAAGTTGATTCTCTTTTTGATTTATTTAGGAATTGAATTAAATAAGAAATTCCAGAATTAAAAATATCATCTTCATTTTGTAATTCAAGCCATGCATTACCGCCAGTCATTTTATTGAATATTAAACGAATTTCCTTGTCAACTTTATCGAATGCATCCAAAAATGTCTGGCGCTTGTCTTTTTCTATATTTTCAATAAATTTAACTATAGAATTACGTTCTTCTTCTAATGAATTTTTACGAGTAGACATGGAGCGATAACCATAAGACACTTCAAGATATGTTTCAGGAGCTTTTGCATTAAGAGCACTAAGAGAATTAAATTCTGCAGTCAATCCCTGAACAATGCTTTCAACATCAAATGTCTCCATATTTTTATCAAATCCAAATGCTGAAAGAATTTGCTGTAACCTTGATTCATTTTCAATTAAATCAGATAAATCACGATTTAATGAATCTGATTGTCTTTCTAATGAATTGATTTGTTTTGTTAGGTCTCTATCTTTTTCTGCAAGTACTTTTAGTTTGTCATCATAGTCTTTTAGTTGACCAATTGAAGAGCCAGAAGTAGAAATCAGGTCTTGCTCCTTTTGTCTTAATTTCACCAGTGTTTCAGTTTTTAGTTCTTTTTCTTTTTCTAGATTTGTAATTTTGGTTTGTAGTTCTTCTCGTTGTGAAATTAGAGAAAGCTCCTCCTCATGAAGATTTTTTACATGAGATTTTTCTCTATTTTCTTCAGTTTGTAAAGTAGTTAAATTCGAAGATTTTTCTCTATATTCATTCATAATTGCAGTAAAATGTTTTTCAATTTCTGATTTCTTTTCATTGATTCTAGATAGCTCATTTGCTATACGAGTTTGCTCTCCGCTTGCATAAGTTTCTTCAACTATTGCAATCCTTTCATTTAGTGATTCAGCATGAGATTTTTGAGTAGAGATCTCAACTAGAAGATCATTATTTTTTTGACTTAGTTCTGAAATTCTTGATGAGAGGTGTTCCTTTGTTTTTATGGCAGAGGAGATTCTTGATGTTAGATTAGAGTAATTTTCATCAGTTGATACAAGTCCTTTTTCTGACATCAATAATCTTTCCATATATCTTTGGATAGAGTCCTCAATCTTCTTCAAAGAATTTTTTTTCTTTAAAGCATATTTTTTGAGCAAGTTTATCGAATGTAAAAGACCATCAATATCAGTACTCATTGAGATAATTTTTGTCAATTTGGAAATTTTTGAGTTAATATCAATGATCACAGCACCGCCATTAGCCTCAAAATATTCTCCATCCAATGTCACCGCCTTGTACCCAAGTTTTGAAATCTTGTGGGCCACATCTTGAGTTTGAGTTAGGACGACATTTCCAAATAAAAACATCTTTAGTGCAGAATATTCTGTACTGCATTTTGCATAGTCAGACAAAATACCTATAACGCCAGGAATTTTTGGTAAATTCATTTTGAATTTAGGAATTGCCTCAAGTGGAATGATTTTCAGTTTAGGTAAATTCTTTGAGCGGGCAACTTCGGCAATTCCAAGTAATGTTGCAAAGTCTTGAACAACAATTGCTTTTATCCAGTCAGAGCTTGCTGCAAGGATTGGACGCTCGTATTGCTTATCCCATGAAATCATTTCATATACCAATCCAACAATACCAAGTTTTTCAGCATCTTCTTTTAATTTAGCTATTGTATAGTCTTCATGCATAATTCCTTTAACAGTTTTAATTTTTGTTTCGTATTGCGCAGCGGCTTTACTTGATTTATCTAAAATTAAGTTAAGTTCGTCAAGATCCTCAATGCTTTTCAATTTCTTTTGGTTTAGTTTTTGAATTCTTGTTTTGAGTTCTTTGATTGTTGCATTGTGATTATTTAGTATAGATTCCATTCTTGTTTTCAAGTTTGATAATTTCTCAATATCTGATTGTAATTCAGATAGTTTCGAAGTATTCAGTTTAATTTTATTATCTGATTCTTGTTTTTCATTTTCTACTTTGGATAGATTTAATTTTGTATCATTTAGTTGTGCAGAAAGGGATTTGATCTTGTTATCAATTTCAGATTTCTTTGATGCAGCAACAGACTGTTCATTTAAAATATTACTTCGTTCTGAATCAATTAATTCCAAGTCATCATTGATTTTTTTCTTTTTGAGTTCAGTTTCATCAATAGAATTTTTGATTTCTTGAACTTTATATTCAATATCTTGGCGGATAGAATCAATAGATTCTATTTCTGCTTTAATTTCAGGAATTCTTGCATCTATTTGTTGTATCCTTTTTGTTGACGCAACTATTGCACTATTATCAATTTCATATCGCTCCATTGCGGCACTCAATTCAGAGTCAATTGCAGCTTTTGCTTGACTGTAATCATTAGCCTGTGCCATAAGATTGGATTTTTCTGATTCTAGTTGAGCAATTTCATTTCGAAAAATACTTCGCTCATCATCAAATGTTTTGATTTCAGAGGTAATTTTTCCCAAAGTCTCTTCTTTTGTATTTTTTTGACCAGAGATAATTTTGAGTTTATTTGCTGTAGCGATTGCTTTGTAGCGATTTAATTCACGCTCAAGTATATCATGCCTTAGTTTTTGGTTTCTTTCTTCCTCTAGTTCATCAATTCTTTTTTTAATTTCTCCCATCTTTGCAAGGGCAATTTCCAGTCTTCTGTCAGCCTCATCAAGTTGTTTGACAGCTTCTGTCTTTTTTTCATCAAAATAAGAGAGTCCGATTAGATCCTCTATTGTTTTTCTCTTTTCTTCAGATGTAAATTCAGAAATTCTAGTAACAGTTCCTTGTTGTACTACATTCAGTTGCCCTAGGCCAGCATTTGCCATATCAAGTAGATCCAAGATATGGCTTCGATTTGTTTTCTTTTTATTTAGATAGTAATTGTTTTCGCCATTTTCATCCATCTCTCTAGTGATCTCTACAACATCAGAATCAACAGGAATCTTTCTATCAGAATTATCAAAATGAACACTGGATCTTGCCATCTTTGGTCCATGTCGATGTCCTTCAATATCATGTATAAGGGAACGCAGTTTATCCACTCTCATTATTTTTGGTTTATTTTCACCCATTGCAAAGATTATTCCATCTAAGATGTTGCTTTTGCCAGACCCGTTTGGACCAGAGATTGAGATTAGGCCAGGTTCAAAGTTAACAGTGGTATTTTTAAATCCAAATGA